>NZ_JBVHLF010000044.1:0-67889 GCF_055559155.1 Kitasatospora sp. NPDC024654 | reverse complement strand
CCGAGTTCGAACGCATCATCAACCAGCAGCGAGCCGAGACCCGACAGAGGGACGAAGCCGCATAGAGACAACTCTACGTTTCCAGGGGATTGACACCTCCCCCTCGGACCGGTCTCGCTGGCCGTCTTCCTGGCCGTAGTCGGCGTGTTGAACGGCCTGTCGAACGCGCCGATGGCCGCGGTGCGCACCGCCGCGATCCCGGCACCGCTGCGCTCCGCCACCCTCACCGTGATCGCGGCGAGCGCGCTGTCCGGCGGCACCCTGGGCCTGGCGGTAGCCGGCACGGCGGTGGAGTCGGCCGGCCTCACCCGCACCGGGCTGGTGGCCATCCAGGTGTGCGGGGTCGTGCTGTTCCTGCTGGGCGCGACAGCCGTACGGCGGCGCCCCGGCGGCCACCTGACGGGACGACGCCTACCGGTGGCGGACGGCATCTCCGCGATCTGCCGCTGCCGGCCCGCTTCCCGTTCCGCCTTCTCGCGCTCCCGTCCCCCGAGCTTCGCAGCCCGTTCACGCTCCGCAAACCTCTTCGTGACTTCCCGCTCGACACAGTGGAGAGGAACGCGGACGGCGCTCAGTACTCGCCCTTGATCACGAAGAAGGAGCCACGGATCTCTCCGGCCAGCTTCGACTTCTGACGCGCGAACTTGAACTTCGACGCCAGTTCCTCGGGAACGTCCATGCCTTCTGAGAGCTTGAACCCCACCGCGCGCTTCGTTCCGTCCTCCATGCCGTACATCACGTTGACCGCCAGGCCGGACTCGTAGAACACGTAAGCCATCCGGAATCCACCCACCTCGAAGGAGGTCACCTCGAGCGGGCGGGCGGAGATGACGATGCCGCGCTCCTCGGAGAGGATCCGGGTCACCGAGTCGAGCACCTCCGGCGCCTCGCTCGCGGGCTGGACGGTGAAGACGTGGTCGTACTTGTTCTTGTAGTAGCGGGCCTCGTTGGCGCGCAATCCTGCGAGCGTCGCCGCGACCGGGGACGATTCCAGTCCGACGGTGGACACGTTCTCGAAGTCGACGATGCACGGCATAAGTCCTCCTGATGACGGTGGCCGGTGGTGGACCACTGGTGCCGGATTTCCCGGCGACGTGTTCACGCTACGTCCCGCGCCGCCGCCCGGCTTCTCGATTCCTGCTCGAGCGGGGCGAAAGCGTTCCGCGGCCTGTCCCGATCACGAGTACCCGAACAAACGGCACGGTGCCGGAGTGCGGCGGCCCGCCGGAGTAGCGCGGCGGGCCGCTCGCCGCATGCGCGCGGGTGAGGGCGAACAGCGACGGAGGCACGCGACGGGCCGGCGGCTGCGCCACCGCTCGGGAGCGGTCACCGCCGGGCCGCTCCGTTCGGCGTACTCCGGCGGCACGCTCCTGCTGGTCACTCCCCGAGCCCTGCCCGCGGAGGACGGCGAGGACGTGGTGCTCGCCCGCGCGCTGCCGCAGCGGCGAGTGCGTCCCGGGGATGCCGGAGCGGCCGGGGATCGCGGCCACCGCGGTCGGCGGGGCGATCACCCGGTTGGCGAGCCGGTCGTGGCCGACCAGGTGACGCCCCAGCACAACACGGGGCGACCGCGTTGCGCAATGACGCGATCACGCTGGGTGATCACCATGCTTCATTCGCCTACGCACCGTCTTTCGGGACACAGGAGGGATCGATATGGACCCGAAGCAACGAGGTGACGGAGAGGTCGACGGTCAGCTGACCAACCTGGAGGACATCGGGGCGCTCATCCTCGGCGGCGAGATCGGCGAGCACAAGCACCTGGGGGCCACCGAGGCGGGGCCCGTCGACGTCATCTACAAGACCTCACGGGACGACGTGCGTCCCGGTGCTCGGAGCCCGCGCTACCACTACGAGCGAACCTTCATGTCCGCCATGCAGGGCATCCTCGTCTCAGTCGCCGAGACAATGGTCGCCACCCAGGCCACGCTGCCACACCCCGACCTCCACGCGGGCCCCACTTTCGAGTTCCACCAACTGCCCGCGACCGGGAAGAAGAAGCACCTCATGCAGCTGTGCGACGCCGCCATGGTCCACTTCCCCCAACTCGGCGGCGACAACAGCGTTCGCTGGCTGATCGGGAAGCTGCCGGACGCGCTGTGACACCCCGAGGGGCCCGCTCGTGACACCCACAGCGGGCCCGTCCTCGGGCTCCAGGGCGGCCTCAGCGGTCCGGCACTGCAACCAGGTTCGCCGGGAACCCACACGCGCGGGTAGCCGAACTCCAGCTCGTGGCGGCGAAGGGACTACCCCTCGGTCCCCACGATGACGCTACCGACGCCGTGGCCGCAAAAGGTCGGACAGGCCAGCGCCCAGTGCGAGTTCGGAGACTCCGGGCCCGGGGCCCGCCCCGGATCCACCCGTGTACGGGCCGCTAATCCTCGTCCTGACGGGCTCCCAAGGCGGCGTAGTCGTACATGCCGTAGGCGCCGCTGACGTGGACGTGGGTGGCTCGAGGTCCGCGGTAGAGCAGGGAACGGGCGTGGAGGTAGGGGCAGATCGTGGCGGTTTCCATCACGACGCGGTCGACTTCGGCCCAAGCGTGCTCGCGGGCCCGGGGGTCGGCGGTGCGTGCGCCGGAGTCCAGGAGTGCGTTGATCTCGGGCAGGTCCAGTTCGGGGAAGTTGTGGTTGCCGGACTGCTTGATCGAGTGGCCGTGGACGATCTGGTCGAAGAAGCCGAAGCCGTCGGGGAAGTCGGCCGCCCAGCCGAACATGATGATCCCGAGCCCTTGGTCGTGCACGTAGTCGGGGACTCCCGCGTACTTGTCGAAGTAGTCGCCGGACTGGAAGGGCACGACCTCTGCCTGGATGCCCACCTGGGCCAGGGAAGCACTGAGCGCCTGGGCGGCGGCGTACTCCTTGAGCCGGTCGATCCGGGCGGCGATGCGGGTAGGGAAGCCGTCCGGCAGCCCGGCGGCCGCGAGTTCGGCCCGGGCGCGGGTGAAGTCGCCGCGATGGTCCGGGCCGCAGGGGTAGCGGTCGGCGGGAGCGTGGCCGGCGATGGTCGGAGGCAGGACGGTACCAGCGATGTCGCCGGCGAGCGGGCCGCCGTAGGCCAGCCGCATGGCTGCCTTGTCCGTGGCGTACTGAACGGCGCGGCGGCAGTGGATGTCGTTGAACGGTGGGACTTTGGGGTTGATGGCATACAGCCAGGTGAAGCCGATCAGCGGGTTGTCGGCCCGGGCCCGCAGCACCGGGTCGGCCAGGATCTTCTCCAGCGTGGCGGGCTGCACCCCCACCCCGGCCAGGTCGATGTCCGTCTCCCCGGAGAGCAACAGGTCGTCGACGGCCTGGCCGTCCACACCGAGCGTGACCTCGACGCGCGAGGCGCGACGGGTGCGGACGGGGTCGGTGGCCGGGTCCCAGCACGGGTTCGGCAGGAGCAGCAGGCGCTCTCCGGGCCGGTACTCGGCGACCCGGTAGGGGCCGGTGGCCACCGGCCGCAGGTGGTAGTCGGCGCCGGTGTCGCGGTCGGGCGGGACGGGGACGGTGCTGGGGAGGGTGGCCAGGTGGTCGAACGCGGCGAAGGGCTCGGTGAGCCGGAAGACCATGGTGTACGGATCCGGGGTGGTGACGGCGTCGATGCTGCCCAGGTGGTGGCGGAAGTAGGTCGGGCCCTTGCCGAGGACGTCCGGGCGGAAGTTACTGCGCTCGATGGCGTGGCGTACGTCGTGCGCGGTGACGGGGGTGCCGTCCTCGAAGCGCACGTCGCGGCGGAGCCGGTAGGTCCAGGTGCGTCCGCCGTCGTCGGTGTGTCCCAGGGTCTCGGCGAGGTCGGGTACCAGGCGCTGGCCCTCGCGGCCGGGCGCGGGGGCGAAGGTGACCAGGCTGCGCCCGAAGAGCCGCAGGAAGTTCCAGGCGAAGGCGTAGTAGGTGTTGCCGGCGTCGAGGGAGTCGAAGCCGGACGTGCGGGCGAAGCGAAGTGTGCCACCGAACTGGGAAGAGGAGCTGACGGTGTGGGCCAGGGCGGCGTTGAAGCCCTGGCCGGAGAGGTCGGACGCGGACCGGTTCACGGGGTCACTCCCATCGCCTGGATGTCGTAGAGGCCGAACGCCGGGTGGACGAAGACGTTGGTCACGCGGGGATTGCGGATGTGCAGGGTGCGGTCGTAGACCATGGGCAGGATCACCGCGTGTTCCATGACCGCGTCGTCGATCCGCCCCCAGAGTTCGGCCACGGTGTCGGGGTCGGAGGTCGCCTGGGCGGCGTCGATGAGGGCGTTGACCCGCGGGTCGTCGAGTTCCGCGAAGTTGTGGTTGCTCCCGTCGCGCTTGATCATGCGTCCGTCCACCAGCGGCGCCAGGAAGCCGTACGGGGTGGGGTAGTCCGGTCCCCAGTCGGTGACGGCCAGCCCCAGGCCCTGGGCCCGGACGGTGGCCGGCAGGCCCAGCCCGCTGCGGTAGTAGCTGGCGACGTCGAGCTCGGCCACCTCGGCGCGGATACCGACGCGGGTCAGTGAGGCGGCCAGCGTGTCGGCGACGACGCGGAACTTGCCGCGCTGGGTGGCGATGACGGTGGCGAAGCCGTCGGGCAGTCCCGCGGCGGCCAGCTCCTTGCGGGCCAGCTCGAGGTCGCCGTGCCCGTCGGCCCCCCAGGAGTAACGGGCACGGGGCCGGTGGCCGGACATCCCAGGCGTGAGCAGGCCGGTGGCCAGTTCACCGCCGAGGGCACCGCCGCGGGCCTCCAGCAGCGCCTTGCGGTCGGCCGCGTAGTGGACCGCGCGGCGGCAGTGGATGTTGTCGAAGGGCGGGACCTGCGGCTGGATCGCGACGTACTGGAGGAAGTTGGTGACCGGGTTGTCGCAGCGGTCGAGCAGGGCCGGGTCGGCTGCGATGCGCTGCTGGGCGGCGCGTTGCACGCCGCGGCCTTCGAGGTTGATGTCGAACTCGCCGGCCAGCACGCGGTCGTCGACCTCGTCGGGCGTCAGGCCGATCGTCACGTCGATGGTCTCGGGGAGGGCCGCGCGGATCGGGTCCGACGCCCGGTCCCAGGCGGGATTGCGGCTCAGCAGCAGGCGGCGCCCCACTTGGTGGTCCGCCACGCGGTAGGGGCCGGTGGCCAGCGGGTGGCGGCCGTAGTCGGGCCCCGTGTCGGCCTCGGGCGGCACGGGTGCGGTGCCCGGCTGGGCCATGAGGTAGTCGAAGTCCGCGAAGGGGCGCTGGAGGTGGAAGACGAGGGTGTGGGGGGCCGGCGTCTCGACGGCGCGCAGCCCGAGCCGTTCGGGGTGGGTGTCGCGGTAGGGGCCCGGGTACGGGTGATCGGGGTCGTCCAGCAGTCCGACGAGGTAGGTGGGCCCGCCCGGGAGAACGTCCTGGGCGAAGGCACGCTGAACGGCGTACTTGACCTCGCGGGCGGTGACCGGGGAGCCGTCCTCGAAGCGCACCCCTCGGCGCAGTCGGTAGGTCCAGGTGCGCCCCCCGTCGCGGGATTCTCCCGGTGCGAGGGCGAGGTCCGGGACGACCCGGCGCCCGTCGACTCCCGGGGCGGGGGCAAAGGCCATGACGGTGCGTTGTAGGGTCCGCTGCAGCAGCCAGCACCACACGTAGTACGTGCGGGCGGGGTCGAGGGAGTCGGGGCCGGCCGAGGTCACCAGGCGCAGCACGCCGCCCTGGCGGCCGGAGGGCTGGACGATTCGGTCGCAGGCGGCATTGGCGTGCGCGTCGTTCACTGTGCTGCCTTCCGATCGCTGAGGGTCCGGGTGAGTGTCGCGCCGCTGCGGCGGTGGAACGCGAGCATGTCGGCGACGACGAGGGCGGTCGTCGTGGTGAGCACCCACCACAGGGCCTGGGCGGCATGGGCGAGGAACAGCGCGATGAGGGCCGGCACGAGGGCGAGGGAGACTCCCACGAGTACCTGGTTGAAGGCTTGGTAGGCGCCGCGTTCCGCCTGTGGCGACAGTGCGACGATGACGACCGCGAGGGACTGCGTCGCCAGCAGCTCGCCGAAGGTGTAGATCGCCATGCCGCCTATGAGGACGGCGAGTTGGGGCCCCCGGGGCAGGTGGCCCGCCAGGCCGAGGGCGATCAGCAGAGCGGCGTGCAGCGCGACGCCCACGATGATGACCGGCAGCGGGGCGCGGTCCTGGATCCGGGCGGCGACGGGCAGTTGCAGTAGCACGATCACCGTGGTGTTGACCGCGAAGAGCAGTCCTATCAGCCAGGACGGGTCGTGCAGGACGGTGATCAGGTAGACCGGGAGGGCGGCCTCGACGGCGACGATGACGGTCAGCAGGACGAAGTTCGCCACCGCCGCGCGCAGGAAGAGCTGGTTGTGCCAGGGGCGTGCGCGCCGGGGCGCCTGCGGTTGCCCGGATGTCCGTCGCGCCGTGGGGAGCGGCAGGTAGAGCAGGGCGGTGATGACGAAGCTGGCGGCGTTGACCAGTCCCACCACGACGAATCCGGTGCGGCTGTGCACGGTGGCCAGCACGGTCCCCGCGATCAGGCCGCCCAGGCCGATACCGGCGTTGAAGGTCACCTTGGTGAGCGCGAGCCAGCGGGCGACCTGTCCCTCGGGGGCGGCCTTGGCCGCGAGGACCGGCATCGATGTCTGCTCCGCGCGCTGGCACAGGGCGACGAGCATCGCCAGCACGGTGAAGCTCACCACGTCGCGCACCTCGAGGTAGCCGACGAACGCGGCGGCCCGCAGCAGCGCGGCGGCGAGCAGGACGGGCCGGGTTCCGATCCGGTCGACCACGCGGCCGGTCTGGAAGACCAGTGGCAGCACCACGAGGGCGGCCACGGTGAGGCACGTGCCGACCATGGTGAGCCGCAAGCCGGTGACCGCTGGGAAGAACAGCAACTGGTAGGGATAGAAGAAGCCGGTGCCGACGGCGTTGACCAGCCCGGCCGCGCCGAACCAGCCGATGCCGCGCCCCCGGGGCAGCCAGGTCGTCCGGCCGGGCGCCGTGGACCGTAAGGCGGTGGCCGAGGGCTTGGCCGAGCGCCCGTCCGTCCGGTTCATCGGTTCTCCTCCAGGGGCAGGACGAACGCGTGCTGGTCCACCGCCACGCAGCCGCGTGACCGCTTGGCCGCCACGCTGCCGGTCCCGTAGTGCACGGCCGTGACGCCGTACTCCACGGCGACCTCGGCGAGGCGGTAGAAGAGCGTCTCGAAGTAGACGGGCAGCCCGCTCTGCGCCTCGTAGTCGAACCCGGCCCGGTGGGCGAACCACTGGTCACGGTGGCGCAGCAGCAGCGCGAAGCCCAGCAGGTCCGCTCCACGGCGCGCGACCGACACCTGGGCGGCCTCGCCGACGTACCGCAGGACCTGCTCGAAGATCTCCTCGGACTGCCTGGGCTGCCAGTTCATGCCGTACTTGGACAGCAGTTGTGCCTCCAGCGCCGCCAGCCGCGGGATCGCCCCGGCCGTGAGCGGCTCGATCTCCACACGGACGCCGGCGGCGGCGAGCTGCCGACGCTCGGCGAGCACGCGGCGACGGCGGTGACCGGAGAACATCGCCAGGTAGCCGTCGAGCCCGCCCGGCGGCAGCGGTAGCCAGCTGTAGCGGCCGGTCTGAAAGGACCGGTAGCCACGGCCCGTCAACAGCTCACGCAGTGCGGCGTCACGTTCGTCGACGTAGAGGAAGGCAACGCTGCGGGCGCCGAGTGCCCGGCCGCGTTCTTCCGCCGCGGCGACCAGGAGGGCCGTGTCGCCGAGGGGCCCCCCGCCGGTGCCGTCGGGGCCGACCGCGGCGAGGGGGCGGTTGCGGCCGAGGTGACGTCCCCCGCACACCAGGGCCGGCATGAGCGCCTCGGCGGGTTCGGCGGACAGGGCCGCCGCGAACTCCGTCGCGCCCGGCTGCCCCTCCTTGACGCAGCGCCGAAGGAGCGTGTCCGGGCGTCCGGACAGCCAGGGCGCGGTGGTCTCGGCGCAGGCGGTCGCCAGCGCGGCGCGGGGCCGGTGGGCCGCCCCCGCGGTCAGGTAACCCATGGCGGCTCCGGAGGTCAGCTCGACGACCCGCAGCCACGGAGAGGTCAGGTAGAAGTCGTCCGGGCCCACCAGGTCGTCCCACGCCGCCGCGGGGAGTTCCGCCGCCCGCGGCGTCAGCAGCACGTCCGGCGGGACGCGCTCGGCTGCCCCGGCCTCGGGTACCGGGGCGGTCACCCGCGGCCCACGAAGGGGACGACATCCGCCGCCTCGGCGGGCGCGGACAGCCGCTGCGAGACCCGCACGTACATCCGGTGCAGCCAACGGTCGTGGCCGTCCCAGCGGGGGGTGAACGGCGTCCGGGCGTGCGTGGTGCGCTGGTTGTCGACGATGAGCAGGTCACCTGGGACCAGGTGCACGCCCTGCGTGACCTTGTCCAGCGCCTCGGACAGGGCGGCCACACCGCGCCGGCCCGCGGGGTCCTCGGGGGCGAGGAGCTCCCGGTCGTATCCGAGCCAGGGGTCCTCGCGGTCGTGGTGGAGCACCCGGACGGAGGTGACCGGGCTGGTGCCGTCCGGGTGGCGGAAGGCGACGTCGACCAGGCAGGGCACCGGCTGCTCCAGCAGCCGCGCCCGGTCCTCCGCCGACAGCAGCGGCAGCGCCCGGCGCACCGAGCCGACCAGGGTGGCGGCCGTACGCTCGTGGTCCGCGCGGGAGCAGGCGAGCAGCACGTAGTCCGGCTGGTGGCGGTGGTAGGCCATCTCGGTGTGGAACTCGAGCAGCGTCTCGGAGGTCTCCGAGGACAGGTGGTGCGCCCCGGGTGAGGGGTAGATGTCCTGGAACACGGTGCCCTCGCGCAGTTCGCGGTAGCCGGTGGGCAGGCCGAGCCAGCGGCTGACCAGGGCGAGCCATGCCTCCATCGCCAGCAGCGGGCGCTCCACGGGGGCGGGCGTGGCGGTGGGGGTGTCCGGCAGTTCGTCGGCGTCGACGGGCAGCCCGCGCAGCAGCAGGTACCCGTCCTCGTTCCCACGGGCGCGGAAGTCGGCGAGCACGGCGACCAGTTCCTCGGGCAGCGCCTCGGTGGCGGTTCGCACGGCCGCGAAGAAACCGGGGAGGTCCTGACGCGGCGTGCTGGGCAGGGCGGCGCGCAGGTTCAGCAGGGTGTCGTGCCAGTCGTCGCAGCGGACGGTGGTGCCGAGGTCGGTGCTCATCGCAGGTCTCCGTTCCCTGGTGCGGGCGGTGGTGCGGGCAGCGGTGGTGGGGGCGGCCGGAACGCCCGGGCGCGCCGGGGTCCGGCCGGTCGCGCGGGCGTACTGGTAGAGCAGTTCGGCGCCGATCTCCGTGGCCAACAGGGCGGTGGTGCCGGAGCTGTCCCAGGGCGGGCACACCTCGACGATGTCGAAACCGACCGGGTTCAGGTCACCGACCACGGTCAGCAGGTCGAGCAGTTCGCGTGAGGTGAGTCCGCCGGGTGCGGGTGTTCCCGTGCCGGGGGCGAAGGCGGGATCGACCACGTCGATGTCGCAGGAGACGTAGAGCGGCCGGTCGCCCACGATGCTCCGGATCTCGCCTGCGAGATCCTCGGGCTCGCGACGGGAGAACTCCGCGGTGGTCACGATCCGGACGCCGTGTCCGAGCGCGTAGTCGTGGGCGTCGGGGCTGGGGATGTGGCCGCGCATCCCGAGCTGGACCATGGCCGTGGGCTCGACCAGGCCCTCCTCGATCGCCCAGCGGAACGGGGTGCCGTGGTGGTAGGCGCCGCCGTAGACCGGTGGGAAGGTGTCGCTGTGCGCGTCCAGGTGCAGGACGGCGACCGGACCGTGGAGGCTGTGGACCGCGCGGAGCGCGGCCAGGCTGAGCGAGTGGTCGCCGCCGAGCATCAGGAAGGCGCGGTTGCTCCGGAGCAGGGCGGTGAGGCCCGCGGTGGCCGTGGCCATGGTCAGGTCCATGGAGAACGGGCTGAGGTCCAGGTCACCGGCGTCGACCACGTCGATGAGCTCGAAGACGTTGGGACCGCGCCCGATCCCGGTGCCGTGGATCAGCCCGGACTCGTGGCGGATGGCGCGGGGGGCGAACCGGGCACCGGGGCGGTAGCTGGTGCCCCCGTCGTAGGGAGCGCCGACGACCACGACATCGCGTCCGGTCGGCTCCGGCACGTGGCGCAGCCGCATGAAGGTGGCCAGTTGGGCGTAGCGCGGGGACCTGACGGTCGCCACCTGGGGGTCCCTGTCGGTCATCGCTGCTGCCTCGATACGTCGGTGTGGAGGTCGTCGGGCCCGGCGTCCGCCGGGGCAACCGTGATGCGCACCCGGCCGGCCGCCCGGGTGGCGTTGTCCAGGGCGTCCTGGGGTGTGGCGGCGGTGGCGTACACGAGTCCGACGCGTCCGGAGTTGTCGATGCGGTGCCACAGGTGCTCGCCGGGGTGCGCGAAGAGGCTGACGCTCACACCGGGGAGCTCCTCGGCTTCCGTGGCGCCGTCCACGGCCTCCAGGACCGCGGGGCCGGGCGGCGGGTAGAGCATCACCACGGCCGCGCCGCCGCTCTGCCGGCCGCTGGGTAGCGGCGGTGGGGCACCGACGGCGAGCAGCTTCGCGTCCAGGTGCGGGTTGCTGCCGCACACGTCGCGCACCATGGTCGTCAGACAGCCCGCGGGCAGGCGGGGGTTGACCTCGACGATCTTCGGGCCGTCGGCGGTGAACTTGACCTCGGTGTGGCAGGGGCCCTGGCGGTACCCGATGACGCGCAGCACCTCCGTCACCGCCGTCTCGACCTCGGCCCGGGTGTCCGGGTCGAGCGTGGCGGGGAAGCTGTGGGCGGCCTCCAGGAAGGTGGGAGGCGGGCACAGGTACTTGGCGGTGACGCCGTAGACGTGGGTGACGCCGTCGACGGTCAGCGACTCGACGCTGACCTCGGGGGCGTCGATGTAGCGTTCCATCAGGACGTGGCCGGGGCGCGGCTGTCCGCGCAGGCTGTGCCGGATCGCGGCGACGCGGTCGTACGCAGCGGTCAGTTCGGCGGGGTCGTCGACGAGGACGACGCCGTAGCTGATGGCCTCGGCCGGCGGCTTCAGCACCAACGGGTAGCCGATCCGCGCGGCGGCCTCGGCCAACTCGCCGGGGTGGGTCACCAGGGCGTAGGGGATGTTGTAGGGAGAGTCGCCCAGCGCGGCACGCAGCGAGGGTTTGTGGTTGGCGGTGGCGACCGCGTTCGCTCCGGGGCTGGGCAGGCCGAGCTTCTCGGCGACCTGGGCGGCGATCTCGGTGTGGTAGTCGGAGAAGGTGGTGATGCCGTCGACCAGGGGACGGCCGTGCTCGTCGGTGACCGCTTCGAGCACGGCGTCGGCGCTGTGGGTGTCCACGAAGGTCAGCTGGTCCACCTCGGTGAGCGGGTGACCCCGCCAGGCGGCCTCGTCGACGGCGTACCACTCGCGGTCCCTGATCAGCAGGTGGACCCAGAGTCCGTGGCGGCGGGCCGCGGCGATCTCGTCGTAGAAGACGGCGTGGAGCATGCTCTCCACCAGGGCGAGGCGCTTGCCTCGGAAGCCCTCGTAGGCGGAGGGCTCTTGAACGGATGTCACCGGTGCTCCCCTGTTCCCGTGTCCTGGTCCGTGTCGTCGGGGTGGGCGCCTTCCACGACCAGGCGCCGGTACAGTGCGGCCGCCTCGGCGGCTTTGGCCTGGTGGATCCGGTCCTCGGGGACTCCGGCGTCCCGCAGGGCGCGGGACCAGGCGCTGGTGGTGCCGGAGCCCTCGTGGATACCGAGCTTGCGGCGGCCGAGCGTCCGCTCGGGCAGGGTGCCGGCCATGGCCCGGCGCAGCACCCACTTGTCCGTGCCGTCGCGGCGCTTGACTCCGGGCTCGAGCGACACCAGCAGGTCCAGGACCTCGCGGTCCCAGTAGGGGTGCGTGGTCCAGTGGCCGGCGACGCCGGACAGGGCCGGAGCCAGTTCGTTCAGGCCGTCGAAGGTGGCCATGTCCGCCGCCAGGACCTGGTCCAGGGTCTCCAGTGCCGCGGTGTCCCGGTGCATGCCGCCGAGCGGGATGTCGGCGCCGTAGCCGGTCAGGATGCGTCGGGGCGCACCGGGAAGCCTGCGGTAGAGGCTCACCAGCGGCAGCAGGTACTCGAGGACGTCCGGATCGGTGATCTCCGCCGCCCAGACGGTCCAGGCCAGGTCCCGCAACAGGGAGGCCGAGTCGATGGTGATCTCCTCGTGCTCGGTGCCCAGGTGGTCCACGACCAGGCGGGCGGCCTCGAACTCGTCGCGCAGGTCGGTGCCCAGAGTGATCGTGCGGGCGGTGCCGCAGTGGGCGACCGCCAGGGCGGTGACAGCGGAGGAGTCGATGCCGCCCGACAGCACCACGGTGGGCGGCGTGCCGTCGGCCAGCCGAGCGCGGACGGCGCGGTCGAGCTGCTCGCGGACGGCGGCGACCGCCGCGTGCGGTGGCAGGATCCGCCGGGACACCGGCGGCGTCCAGGTCGCCAGCGGGACCGGTTGCGGGTCGGGGTCGGCCAGGTCGACGATCAGGGCGCTGCCTGCGGGAACCCTGCGGGCCGGGGTGTCGGTCCTCGCCAGCGCCTTGGCCTCGGTGGCGGCCCGGACGAACGGGCGTCCGCCCGGGTGACGGACCACGGCGAGATGCAGGGGCAGGCTCGCCGCGTGGTCGGTGGCGGCCACCAGGCGGTCGCCGTCGGTCAGCAGCAGCGCGTAGCGCCCGTTGAGCAGCCGCAGCGCGGCGCTGCCGTAGCGCTCCCACAGTTGGAGCAGCAGGTGGGAGTCCGGCGCGGTGGCCAGGGCGGGGTCACCCAGGGCCAGTGCCAGCTCCTCGCGGTTGTACAGCTCTCCGGCCAGGAGCAGCCGCAGGCCGTCCCGGCCGGACAGGGCCGGATCCCGCAGCGTACCGGTGACGGCGGTGCCGGTCCATGACAGGCCGTGGCCGGCGTGGTCGACGGTGGCGCTGCTGCCCCGGACGGCGAGGCGACGGGCAGGCTCGGCCGACAGGCGGTGGTCGTCCGCTCCCACGGAGACGGCGAACCCGAGTACGGCTGGCAGCGGAGTCACGGCGGGACCGCTCATACGTTCAGCGCGCCGAACGACCCGGCGTGCAGGTCGTAGGAGATGGACACCTCGATCAGGTAGGGGCGGTCGAGTTCGATGCCCTTGCGCAGCTCGGCATGGAGACCGGCGCGGTCCTGGACGCGCACGCCGGCGGCGCCGTTGGCCTGGGCGAGCTGCACGAAGTCGACGCTCTCGAAGGCGACGGCCGGCTTGTGGCCGCGTCGGTGGCCGATGTGCTGGTACAGCTCGATCAACCCGTTGCGGTTGTTGTTCACCACGACGATGACGATGCCCAGTCCCAGCCGGACGGCGGTCTCCAGGTCGGCGCTGCTGGAGTGGAAGCCGCCGTCACCGGCGATCAGCACCACGGGCTCGTCGGGACGGGCGATCTTGGCGGCCATGGCCGCGGGCAGCCCGTAGCCGAAGCTGGAACAACCGGCGGAGGTCAGGAAGCCGTAGGGGCGCTCGGAGTCCGCGAACAGGGCGCCGTAGTGGCGGAAGAAGCCGATGTCGCTGACGAAGGTGCCGACGCCGTTGAGGGCGCTGTTCATGCAGTCGACCACCTGGTGGGCCCGCATCCCGTCGGGGTAGTCGGTCGGGTCGTCCAGCAGGCGGCGCACGACCTGCCGCAGGGCGCTGATGTCGTGCGGCAGGGAGGGCCGCTGCTCGCGGGTCAGCGCGTCGAACTCCTTGACGAAGGCGGCGAGATCCGCGACGACATCGAGATCGGGTGAGAAGACGCGCGGAACCGGGTTGGGCACGGCGGCCACCCGCACC
Organism: Kitasatospora sp. NPDC024654; assembly: GCF_055559155.1. Classification (NCBI taxonomy): domain Bacteria; kingdom Bacillati; phylum Actinomycetota; class Actinomycetes; order Kitasatosporales; family Streptomycetaceae; genus Kitasatospora; species Kitasatospora sp. NPDC024654. Next base: position 54,190 of record NZ_JBVHLF010000044.1, on the reverse strand, counting down.
ACGCGCTTGTCGGCGCCCCTGCTCCACATCGACGGGCGCAGGTCCTCGGCGTAGTCGTAGCCGAGGGCCACGATCAGGTCCACGGGTGCGAACAGATCGTCCAGGGCGCGGTGCTGGAGGATGCCGTCCATGTATCCGGTCACCGCGCCGTAGTTGAGCGGGTGCCGACTGGGCAGCACGCCCTTGGCCGTGTAGGTGGTGATGACCGGGATCCGCAGGCGCTCGGCGAGGTCGCGGATGCCCTCGACGGCGCCCGCGCGTATCGCCGCGGTGCCCACGACGAGCACCGGGTGCTCGGCCCGGGCGAGCAGCTCGGCCGCTGCGGCGGCCTGTTCCCGCCAGCCGGGGTGCACGCCCATGACGCGTCCGGCCGGCAGCAGGGGCGCGGGCTCCCGCTCGACGGCGGCGCCGAGCAGGTCGACGGGGAGGCTGATGAAGCTGGGGCCGGCGGGTTCGACCAGGCCGGCCGTGACGGCGCGGTCGACGAGGTCGGCGATGTCGCCGGGGCGCTCCAGCTGGGCCGCGAACTTGGTGAGCGGCCGCATCAACGCGACGCTGTCCAGGCACTGGTGGGTCTCGTTGGGGAAGCAGTCGTAGGACTCGGACTGCGCGCACAGGGCGATGACCGGGCTCCGGTCCAGGGCGGAGGTGGCCACACCGGTGGACAGGTTCGTCATGCCCGGACCGAGCGTGGCGAAGCACGCCTGCGGTCTCCCGGTCAGGCGGGCCAGCACGTCCGCCATGACGCCGGCGGTGAACTCGTGGCGGGTGAGCACGAACTCGATGCCGTCGACCTCGTCGAACAGGATGGCCGAGGCCTCGCGGCCGACCACCCCGAAGACGTGACGCACGCCGTGGCCGTGGAGGCGTTCGAGGAGCACGGATGCGGCGGTTCGGGTCAGGTCTGGGGCCATCGGTCTATCTCCTTGAGCAGGACGGTGGGCACGCCGAGGGCGTGCCGATCGCGGAGGGATGTGGAACAGCCCCGGCGGGCCGCGCGGAGAACGTGGTGCCGGGGCTGGGCGGAGTGCTGTGCGGAAAGGGATCTCGCGGTGCGGAGCGTTGCGTCGACCGCCGAGGACGGCCCGCGAAGAGCTCCGGCTCTCCGGGAGCGGTACTCGAAACCCGCTCGCCACTGCGGAACACGGCGAGCCAGGACGATCGAAAGATCGGTCAACTCCCTTGGCCTAAAGGAGTGTTGATTCCGTGTCCAATCGGTTCAGGCCAGAAGCTATGTCACGTCGCGCCACCGCACAAGACTTCTCTCGCCGAGATCCGGCCGAGTGGGGGCCGCCAGGGACGCGCCACCCTCGAACACATGGCCGGAAACCGGCATTCGGAATGCCCGAAGATTTGACGCGACCATGCCCCATCGGGGCACATCTCCCTCACCGAATACTCAGGATTCCCGCTCATGCGAGCGCGCCGACGGCACGGGCCCGCCGGCGCGCCTCGCACACCCACCTCGACGTCGGGCCGCACCCATGGCCGTGGTGACATTTCAGCCAAGATGCCGCACGGATTCAGGCGATTACGTGGTGTAGTCGGCGTTCAGCCGAACGTAGCCCTCGCTGAGGTCACAGCCGAAGACGGTGAAACATCCCTCGGCGATGCCGAGTCCGATACTGATCACGACCTCGTCCCCGCCCAGATGCCGCCTGAGCGCGTCGAGGGCCCGGTCGTCGACGTCGCCGGGGTAGACCTGAACGTCCCCGAAGGAGATCCGCACCCGTTCCGGCACGATGTCCAGGTCGTCCCGGCACTTGCCGATCGCCATCGCCACCCGACCCCAGTTGGGGTCCGCGCCGTGAACAGCGGTCTTCACCAGGGGGGAGTTGACCACCGTCTTGCCCACGCGCTTGGCCTGGGCCGCGTCCCGCGCCCCCGACACGCGCACCTCGATGAGCTTGGCCGCCCCCTCGCCGTCCCGGGCGATCTCCCGCACCAGATGCAGCGCGGCACGCTCCAGCGCCTGCTCGAACTCGTGGACGTCGACGGGGCCGGCCAGTCCGTTGGCGAAAACCGCGGCAGTGTCGCTCGTGGAGGTGTCGGTGTCAATGCTCAGGGCGTTGAACGTCCGGTCCATCACCGAACGGAAGACCCCCTCGAGCCGGTCGGCCGGCAGATCGGCATCGGTGCAGAAGAACGTCAACAGCGTTGCCATGTCGGGCTCGAGCATGCCCACCCCCTTGGCAATGCCCGTGATCGTCGCGGCGCCGCACGGCACGGTGATCACCTTGGGACGGGTGTCCGTCGTCATGATCGCCCGAGCGGCGGCGTCGAAGTTCGCCTGCGCGAAGGGCCACTTCAACGTCCGTAGCCCTGCTCGCAGTTGTTCCATCGGATAGCGGCGGCCGATCACTCCGGTCGACGCGATGAGCAGCTCGTCCTCGTCCACGCCCATCGTCCGGGCCACCGACCGGCGCACCTCGAGGGCGTCGGCCTCGCCCTGCTTGCCGGTGGCGACGTTGGCGTTCTTCGCCACGACGACGACGCCGCGGGCCCGGCCGCCCGCCGCGGCGGCCCGGCTGATCAGCACACTCGGCCCGGCGAAGCGGGACTGGGTGAACACGGCGGCGCACCGGGCGGGGGACTCGGAGACCAGGACGGTGAAGTCGTCGCCGTCCTCCCGCAGTCCGAAGTGCGCGGTCGTGGAACGGAACCCCTGAGGGAGGCGGTGGTCTGACATACGGGGACCGGCCTTTCCGGCAGCCGCGGCTGCGCAGGTGATGTGGTGTTCGGGAGTCTACAAAGCCAACCCTCCCCCACCGGACTCGACAGACCGTCAGTTCCGATCCACCGCACGTGATTGCCGGGGTACTGCCGCCGTGCCGCGTACCGGCTGACTTCGAGGACGTCGCTCCGGGCCGAGGTGCGCACACCGTGTGGGGATGTCTCCGTTCCGGGACAGGATGTGTGCCACAGGGTCGCAAGCCCGCTGTCGGAATCCCCGCTGTCACCTCCGGGCGGACCGCGCAACCTGCTTCTCGCCCAGACGGCCGGCCAGTTCGGCTTCAGGCTGGTGACACCGGCGACGCCGATTCCGGCCGGGCTCCGTACGGGACGGGGCGGTTCTCCCGTGCCCACCGCTGTTCGGCTTCGCTCCGCGCCGGCGGCGGGGCGATGCCGTCCATCATCCCGAGAAGGGTGCGGAGCAGGTCAGCGTCCCCCTGGCCATGGCCGCCGCCGGGCTCACGCACGGCGGCTTCTACCGCCACTTCTCCTCCAAGGACGACCTGATCGCCCGGGCGCTCCTGGCGGTGTTCGCCGAACGCCGCCAGGCCCTGGACCGCCTCGTCGACGAGCACCCGCCCACCGGCACGGACCCGGCCGACCGGTCCGCTCGCGCCGAGTTCCTGACGCTCTACCTCTCAACGCTCCACCGGGACCATCCCGCCGACGGGTGCGCCGCGGCAGGCCTGGTCGCCGACGCGGCCCGAGCCGAGCCCGGCGCCCCGATCCGCACCGCCTTCACCACCGGCCTGCGCGACCTCGTCGACGGCTTCCAGCAGCTCACCGTCTCCGCCGACGCCGGAACCGACCGCCGCACCGCGCTCGCCGAACTGTCCACCCTCGTCGGCGCCGTCCTCCTCGCCCGCGCGAGCGACGACCCCGCCCTCTCCCACGAGATACTCGACGCCGCACGCCAACACCTCGACGAGGCGTAGGCGCGCTCTTCGACGCGTCCGCCGCACATCCGCGACCGGAGGAGCCCGCTGCCGCAGCGGCTCATGGACGAGGTCGCCGCCCGCCTCCAGGACGAGGAGCACAACCTCCTCCTGATGCTGCGCCGGACGCGCTCCTACGCGGCCTCGCACCGCCCCCCTCTCCCGGTTCCACCCGCTCCGGGCGGCACCGGCGGTGCGGCTCGGCGTGGTGCAGCGCGTAGCCGGCGAGTGCGCCGCCGTAGATCGTGAAGCCGACCCCGATCAGCCAGGACTGGACCACCAGGACCGTCCCCACCGTCCCGTAGGAGACCGCGTTGGAGACGAGCAGGGGCCCGAACACCAACCGGGAGAAGAATCGCAGCCCGGCCAGCGCCGCCATGGTGGCGACGGCTCCCGGCAGCAGCTTGCGCCAGGCGATCCGCGCGGAGAGCAGCAGCCACTGCAGCCACCAGAAGAACAGCACGCCACCGATCAGGGTGGCGGCGATCCGCAGGGTGGGCTGGGCGGCACTGTGCTGCCACGGCACCTTGCTCCAGGCGGCGCCGACGAGGTAGCCGGTCAGTACGGCGAGTCCGAGGGTCTGGCGCCAGACGGTGTGCCAGGAGCCCGGTTCCAGGTGCCAGATCCGTTCGTAGGCGCCTTGCATCGCCGAGATCAGGGATGCGCCGAAGACGGCCAGCGCGGCCAGGCTGAACGCGGTGGTGGTGCTGAGGATCTGGCCACGGGAGGCGAAGAGCTGGTTGATCGGCCGGCCGGCCCGACCGGCGATGCCCAGCCCGTCGCTGATCCAGGCCGTGATGCCACTGCCCTGGGTCGGCCAGGCGGCCGCGATCACGATGAGCAGCGGGACCAGGGTCACGAAGAAGAGCGCGGCGAAGGCCATCGAGCGCTGCATGAGCTCGAAGTCGCGCGCCTCCCGCCAGAGCGTCGCGGCCACGGCCCGCAGCCGCCGCAACCCCGCCGCTGGGGCGGCGACCAGCGTCGCGGCACCGTGCGCGGCGCCCTGCCACGGTGGGTGGCTCCGTCCGGCCATCATGTTCCCCATCGCGTTCCCCCGGGGTCTGCGCGCCGCCCGGTCATGCCGGGCGGCGCCTTGGGCGCCTTGGCGGTGCCCCGGGTGCCGGGGCACCGCGCACATCCGAACCCGCGCGAAGTCGGCGTTCCTGGGAACGGAGTCCGGTCCTGGCCGCCGGGGTCAGGTGGTGAGCAGGCGGTTGAAGAAGGACCGGTAGCGCTGGAGGGCGATCCGCAGGTCCTCGGTGACGATGTCCTCGCCGCGGTCCCACTGGCCTTCCAGGCCGTCCTTGTGCTCGGCGAAGGACGTGGCGAGCGTCCGCATCACCTCGGCGACCAGGGCGTCGGCCGAGCGGACGGCCTCCTTGGGGTCGTCGACGAACTCGGTCTGGATCTTCTGCCAACGGGTGCGGAAGGTCTCGGCGTCCTCCTGCGCCAGCAGCGGCTGGTTCTCCTCCTCACCGCTCGGCCGAGCGGATTCCAAGGCCTCACCCTCACCGGCGACCCGGTCCTCACCACCGGTCGGCGCGGCCTCGCCCGGGTACCGGGGAGGCTCCTCGGCGGTCACGCTCGTGTCGTCGGTGTCCGTCGTGGTTCCGGGGTCCTCGGCCGTTGTCCTCCGGGGGTGGGCGATGTCCTCGGTGCCGAGGCGCTCCTCGCCCCGGTCATCGGTAAGTTCCGTGGCGTCGTCGTATCGCATGGTGTATCACCTCGTTCGGGTTGGTCCGCGGGGCGGCCCCGGCCCGGTCACGCCGGACTGCTCCGCCGGGGCTCACCGTCGGTGAGCAGGTCGTCGAAGAGGGCGCGGTAGTGGACCATGGCCCCGCGCAGTTCCTCGGTGGTCGCCGTCCCGCCGCCGGCCCTGGCCCTGACGGCGTGCGCGACCCGGTAGTGCTCCAGCGTGCGGCCGTGCTCGACCGACAGGTCCCGCACCCGCTGCTCGTAGCCCGCGGTCGGGTATCCGCGCTCCCCCATCAACCTGGTCACCAGCTCGTCGGCCTCGCGGACCGCTTGGGCGGGCCGGTCCACGAAGTGCTCCTGCACGCTGTTCCAGTCCTGCGCGTACCGCTGACGGGCGCCGGAGGGCAGCTCCCTGATGTCGAGGTCGTCGTGACGCTGCTCGCGGGCACGCAGATCACGTTCGGCCGCCCTGCGGCCGTCATCCTCCGCGACCGCGCGCTCGTACTCGGGGCCGAAACGCCGCTTCAAACGGCGACGACGGTTCATGACGGCCAGGCCGATCCCGATCAGGACCAGCACCACCACCACCACGACGATGGCGATCATCACTCCTGTGGACATCGGGCCCTCCAAGGTTCGGTGGCCTGCGCTTCAACCGCTGGTTTGCGTCTGTCCGGTGGGCCGGGACGGAAACCCCCGTGTCACGGCCGCCGTCATCGGCAGGTCCTCGGGTTCGCGGGTGGAGGTCACGACGTCGGGGCCGCTCCCGCGGACCTGGCCGAACAACCGGTCCACCGGTGTGACGAGGTGGTTCCGGGCAGTAGTCGTGCGGATCGGGGCAGCACCGCCGGGTGCTCGCCGCCGACCTGCTGTCGTTGCGGCACAGCGCTGTGATCCGCGCTCCGCAAACTGTTCAGCTGATCGGCATGTTTGCCGAGTAGCCTCGGCCTGACGGCGAAGCCAACCACGGCTGACCGGCCGCCGTCACACTGACGTTCCGTCGGTCTGCCGGGACCGGGCGCAAAGGCGCCCTCGAATTCGGCGACCACCCTGCCCGCTCGGGTCCCCAGGTACGGAGGAGACAAGCACCTTGATCACCGCTGCCACGCACGCCGCCGGCGACCTACTGCGCGACGGCTACGCTCGGATCTCGCTCCGCGACGGCGGAGAGGACCTGTTGCACCGGGTCCTCGGCGCGAGCCGGCTGTTCTTCGCCCGGCCGGTCGACGAGAAGGAACGCTACGCCGCCGCGGACTTCAACTTCGGCTACCGGCCGCTCGGACGGGAGTTCTCGGTCAGCGCGGAGCGTCCCGACCTCAACGACTGCTTCACGCTCTGGCACGACCGCCTCGACCTGGTCCCGAACTCCGCCGAGATACCGGAGCTGACCGGGGCTCTGCTGGCCTGGCGCGCGTACCTTTCCACGATCGTCGCGGAGACCGTCGGCGAGGTGGCCGCACAGCTCGGCGGCCACCAGGCGCCGCCCTTCGAGGCGGCCTCCTACCTGCAACTGAACAACTACGCGACGGCGGACTCCGATCGCGACCTGCTGCAGGGCAAGCACGAGGACGGCCACCTGATCACCGTGATCCACACCACCGAGCCCGGCCTGGAACTGTGGCTGGACGGCGAGGCCCGCCCGGTGCGAACCGCGGCCGACGAGGTGATCCTGATGCCGGGTTCGGTCTTCACGACCTGAGCGGCGGACGGATCCCGGCGCTCCACCACCAGGTGCGCAACCTGCGCCTGGCGAGCCGCATCGCGCTGATGTACTTCGTCAACCCGGAACTCACCGCGCCGGTCCACTCCTGGGCCACCGAACCAGGCACGACGCCGGTGGACCTGCGCGAGAGGATCCGCAGCAACCCCGCCATGTTCGGGCTCCCGCACGTCCCCGCACTCTGACCGCCCCCAACGCGTCCTGGACGCCGTCAGAACCGGAGCTGATCGAGCGCCATACGCTCGCTCAGGTCGCCCAGTTGGCGAGCGAGTCCGCGATCGGCCGGACGTTGCCCGCAACGGGCCGCGGACCGGGCGGGCCGACCGCCCGGCCACCGAGGTCAACGGCTCCAGCGAGCGGCACTCAGACGCCACACCACTCGCCACCACCGTCGACCTCGACGGCCACCCCGCCTGGGTGGTCAGCCGGCCGACCGTCGGGATCGGTCGTCCGGCGGCGGTCCGCGGCTTCAGCCGCGTAGTCGGACAAGGCGGTCCGGTGTGGCTGGCCGGTCTTGGCGAGGATGCTGGCGACGTGCTTCTCCACGGTGCGTGGGGAGATGTGCAGGCGTCTGGCGATGTCCTGGTTGCCGTAGCGGTGCGACCAGTTGGAAGACCTGGTACTCACGGCCGGTCAAGCCCTGTCGGCGCAGTTCGGCGGGCACGGCCGCGGAGCCGGCCCGGCGTTGTGGCACGCTGGCGCCGGCCCGTTGAGGATGATCGCGGCCGAGGCGAGCGGGCACCGGGTCGTCGGTGCGATGGCCACAACGTCAGTGTCGAAGACCCCTGACATGATGTCCAATGCATGCTCTGCACAGGCAGTTTGCGTCAGACGCAAACGAAGGGACTGTCCGTGGCCGACCAGCTGGACCTCAACCTGTTGCGTGTGTTCGACGCGTTGATGGATACCAGTAGCGTGTCGATGACGATCCCGCGTCCCGGTGGCTCCGCCACCACGTGCTGGAAGCCGTCCAACCGCTCGCCGCCACGCCGCACCGGACATGAGGATCACTGGCACGGCAGTTGCACCACAACCTCCGGCCGGCAGCCGGTGGCCCTCCTCCCGCCAACGCCGGGGCCCGGAACGGTCGGGCTCCCCGTCACTTCCCCATCGGGCAGCAACCCTGCCCATGCGCCCCTGTTCAGCGCACGCGGTCAGCCGGTATGCAAGAGGCTGAGAGCGTTGATCTTCGGGAGAGGGAAGCCTGTGCGGACGTACGGCAGCGGCAGGTCGGGCGACGAGCGAGCGGACGCACCGCCCACAGCCGCAAGAGGCCAGGGAGCTGTCGGACAGCTGCCCGGTCCGACGTCCACGCAGGGCATCCTCGCCCTCCAGTCCGCCGTCGGGAACGCCGCCGTGGTGCAGACGCTGCGCCAGGCCGGCCATCTCCCGGAAGAGCACCGGCACGGCGCCGGCTGCGGCCACGAGCAGCCCGTGCAGCGATCGACGGTTCACGACGTGCTGCGCAGCGGCGGCAAGCCGTTGGACGAGACGACCCGCACGGACATGGAGTCCCGCCTCGGCGCGGACCTCTCCGACGTCCGCATCCACGACGACAGTGCCGCCAGGGCCTCCGCCGCCGAGGTCGGCGCCCGCGCCTACACCTCCGGCAGCCACGTCGTCATCGGCGACGGTGGCGGCGACAAGCACACCCTCGCCCACGAACTCACCCACGTCATCCAGCAACGCCAGGGCCCCGTCGCCGGCACCGACAACGGCGGCGGGCTGAAGGTCTCCGACCCCTCCGACCGCTTCGAGCGGGAGGCGGAGGCCAACGCGACGCGCGTGATGAGCGCCGCGCCCGTGCAGCGGTCGGCCGACGCGGCGGGAGGGCATCCGCACACGCCCGGGGCCGGGGTGGTCCAGCGGATGCCGACCGTGCCGGCTGCTGTCCCAGGGACACAGGCGCAGCAGCAGGACCAGCTCGACTATCTGGTGGCGTTCTATGTGCCGGCAGAGACGTTCGGCCAGGACGGGGAGGCGCCGCCCGCACCGCCGTACGCGTACTTGAGCCCGCAGGCGCCCGATGACGTGGAGGTGCTGCGGGTACAGAGCGCGTTCCAGCTGCCGCGTGCAGCTGGGCGACGTGGTGAGGTACTGCAGACCAGTTGGACGGCAAGGTACCAGTCGTCGTTCTTCGCTTACGAGATCGAACTGATCAATGACCCCACGGGCCAGACGAGTCAGACTCTGATCGAACCCGGAGTCGGGTTCCGCGTCACGAACCGAGTGGCACGCGGCTCCGGCGGCCGCTCCGGTGGGCGCACCTACGCCTTCGGTGACCGGTGGGGTGTCAACCCTGGCGCCCAGGGCTGGAACGGCCGAACCCCGGCGCAGCAGCTGGAAATAGCCGAGCGAGACTTCGGGCTGGACCGGGACGGATACATGACGGCACAGGATGCCCAGCTGGGAGGTTTTACGCCGCTTCCGTCCCACCCGGATCAGCCCTTCGTGTTCTTCGTTCACCCCGGACGGCGTGACCCGAAGTTCCTCAACGACGACCGGCGCTTCATGAACGCGGCGGGCTTTGACAATCTCGGCCAGGCCACCCGGGATGCCACCGGGCTGTCCCAGAGGCCGCAGGTCGACCGCCGTGACGGCCAGCGCGGCACTGCCGCCGCCATGGGCAACACCCAGGCTCATCAATGGATGGGTCCGGGCAACGGGGGGGCCGTGGGGCAACTCGCCAAGTACGAATGGTGCCACTTGATCGGCGACGGAGACGGCGGCCCGAGCATTCCCGCGAACCTCGTCATCGGCACCAACGCGGTGAACACCGAACAGTTGGCCATGGAGATCGGCCTGCGGGAGGAAATCCCGAGGGTCCAGGGCCGCAACTACGACATCCGGCTCCATGTCACGGCCTCCGTGGAGCAGGCCCCGGAGGAGTTCACGGATCCGCCCACTGCTCGTGGACTCCCTGACCGACTTCAGGCCAACTGGATCAGCTACGAGATCTCCCTGGTACCCCAGGGACAGGTCAACGGGCAGCAGGTCCCCGTCCACCGTCAGATCATGGACGCGAAGCGAGGCACCATCACCGAGTCCGAGTTCGTCGTCCTGCGGGCAACGGTGAAGCAGAAGATCCAGGGCACTTTGGCTCAGCTCCCGTGACTCCGTGGTCCGGGCGGCGTGATCCGGCCGTGCCTGTCGGCGGGTGACGGCGAGCTGTCGCACGAGAGTCGACGGGCAGGCGAACGGCCATCAGGCCGCCCGGCCGGGCCAGGCCGCCGGTGGTGGGCAGCAGGCCGCCGGCGGTGACGGTCCGGCGGCGGTCCCGCGCGCCGGCGTCGAGTCTGCCGTCGAGCAGGAGCAACCGTTCCCGGATCGCGGTCAGGCCGTAGCCGCCGTCCGTGCCCGGGGCGGTGGGAGTCCCGCCGGTGGTGTCCGGGCGGGGCAGGTCGTTGGCGACGGTGTACCAGACCGATGGTACGGCCGTACTACGGTCGCAGCAGGTCCACCCCGTCCTTGGCCACGGCAGCGAGCCGCGACAGGCCGAGTGGGCTCCCAGCGAGGGCTGTGGGGGTCACGAACATCTTCACCGGCCCCTGCTGCCTCGCCGCCGTCCACCCCATCGCTAGGACCCTCGACGCCGCCGACCGCGCCACTCCGGGCGAACCGACCTGCCATGCCCAGCCCCCTGGCACCAAGAACCGCGCCCCGCCACACCACTGACTGGCTGACTGACTGACAGCACATCAGGCGCGGAGACGCCCGGACAGACCGTCCGTGGTCGAGAGGGCCCGGCGACCACCATGCGACCAACAGCCTACAAAGCGTCGGAAGGCCTCCCCGCATCACTCCGGAAACGGCCCACCACCGCCGGCCCAGGCACCTCACCCCCTCACCCGAAGGGGTCGGGCGGATGCGGTCCGTGACCGTCCTGCCGCGGGGGACGGCCGGGAGCGTGACGAGGGGTGAACGGCCGAGCACACCTTCTCGGCCTTCGCGACCGAGAAGGTGACCGCACCCGCCTCCTTCTCGATCCCCGCTCCGGGCGGATGCGGAGGGGTGCAGAGTACTGTGAGCACGAGGGGGGTTTCGCCGCTTTGCCGCCTCTGTCGTGGCAGGTGCGGGACCGTGACCCAGGAGCGAGCAGGAGGCGAAGTGGCGTCCACCGCAGCCGAAACCGGAAGCCCTTCCCAGCGCCCGGAACTGAGCCTTGTGACTGCTCCGCGCGACACGCTGCAGGGCACGGAGGTGCTGGCGCTGGCGCTCGAGGCCACCGAGTGCTTGGGGGGCCGGGGCGCGTTCCTGCACTGGTGCGATCCCGCCGCCCACCGGCTGCGCCTTGTCGCGGCCACCGGCTTGGCCGCGCAGAACGCCGGGGCCTGGGGGGATCTGTCCGATGAGCAGGACGTCGCCCCCGTACGCGCCCTGCGGCGCGGTGGCTACGCCTGGGTGAGCGGGAACAGTCCGGGCGTCGGGGCGGCCGGCACCGCGTCCGTGCCGCTCCTCGGTGCCGAAGGGCCGATCGGTGTGCTGTCCGTGATCACGGCGGGGGCCGGCCAGCCGGGAGAAGTACAGCGGTCCTTCCTGCTTTCGGTAGCGGGATGGGCCGCTTCGCGCCTGGAGGAGCTGCCCGGCACGCCACCCGCTCACCGTTCCGTGGCCGGCCCGGAGCGGACGGTCCGGATGGGCAAGCTGACCGCGGCGCTCGCCGAGGCCGTCACCTCCCGGGAGGTCGTGCGGGCCGTCGCGGAGCACGTCCTGCCCCCGTTCGGCGCCGACGGGCTCATAGTCTGGGTGTTCGAAAGCGGCCGGCAGCACGTGGTCGACTCGGCCGGGTACACGCGGGAACTCCTCGACCTGCTCGACGGCCTCGCCGTCACCGACTACCCGGTGGCCGCCGACGTGTTCGGGGCCTGCGCTCCCCGGTTCATCGAATCGGCCGCAGAGTACTGCCAACGCTATCCGACACTGAAACACATACCGGCGAAGGCCCGGAAGAACGCGTGGGCGTTCCTGCCCATGATCGCCTCCGGGCACGCCATCGGCATGTGCCTGGTGTCCTTCACCCGGCAGCGCTCCTTCACCGATGAGGAGCGCACGCTGCTGACCGCCTTGAGCGGTCTGGTCGGCCAGTCGTTGGAGCGGGCCCGCTTGTACGACGTGGAGCACGCTCGGGCCCAGGAGCTGCAGAGTTCCTTGCTGCCCCAGACGCTGCCCCGCCTGCCTGCCGTCCGCGCCGCGGCACGCTACCTGCCCGCGGGCAGGGGCGAGCAGGTCGGTGGCGACTGGTACGACGTGATCCCGCTGTCGGCCGACAGGGTTGCCATGGTGATCGGCGACGTCATGGGACACGGCATCCACGAAGCGGCCACCATGGGCCAGCTGCGCACCACGGTACGCACCCTCGCCGACCTGGACATCCCCCCTGACGAACTACTCAGCCGTCTCAACGACCTGGTCGGCGACCTGGGCGAGGACTGCTACGCGACCTGCCTGTACACCGTCTTCGACCCGACCACCCGGATGTGCTCGTTCGCCCTGGCCGGTCATCCCCCGCCGGTCGTCGTCCATCCCGATGGCGGCGTCCACCAGCCCGACCTGACCGCCGACCCACCGCTGGGGGCCGCTGAGCCGCCGTTCGAAACGCACCAGATGCACCTGCCCGAGGAGAGCCTACTGGTCCTGTGCACCGACGGGCTCGTCGAATCCGCCACCCAGTTCATCGACCAAGGACTGACCCGGCTGCGGCAGGTCCTCTCCCAGCACGCGGCACCCGCCTTCACGGCGACGGACGAGGACGACGACCTCCAGCGCCTGGACGCCCTGTGCGACACCGTCGTCTCGGACCTGCTGCCCGACCACGGCCGGACACACGACGACACGGCACTGTTGATCGCCCACACGCGGGCCACCGACGCCCGCGACGTCGCCTCCTGCGTTCTCCCGGAGGATCCCCGCGCGGCCGGACAGGCCCGCGAATACGTCCGCAACCAGCTGGCTGCCTGGGGACTGGACGATCTGGCGACCACCACCGAGCTACTGGCCAGCGAGCTGGTCGGCAACGTGATCCGGCACGCCAAGGGCCCCGTCCACCTGCGCCTCCTCCGCAGCAGCTCCTTGACCTGCGAGGTCTACGACGGCAGCCTCAGCACCCCCCGCATCCGCCACGCCGCCTACACCGACGAGGGCGGTCGGGGACTCCAGCTCGTCGCCGCCCTCTCCACGCGCTGGGGCGCCCGCTACCACCGCGACGGCAAATGCATCTGGACCGAACAGGACATCCCGCGCCGCGCCACCTGACGCCATCCTGGCCGCATCCGTGTGGCCGGACCGGGCGCCGGTTCGCCGATCGCGCCCGGGAGCCGGACCCCAACCTCCGGAGCACCACCGGTCAGAGGTCCCGGCAACCCCCGACATCCAGCGGAGACGAGGGCAAGAACGCGTCAAGATCCGGAGTCCGCGCGTACGGAATGCGTCAAGATAGCCGGCAGCGGCAACCAGGTGGACTGGAACGGCCGTCAGAGTCATGGAGATCGCTGATCCATCATCCGGGGACTCCGGCAGCGCGTCCTGTCGGCCCTGGGACGCGGCACCATCGCAGGACGACGTCCCGCAGGCGCACCGTCCGCGACCGCGTCCGACCGACCATCACATGGGGGAACGTTCATGACACAGCTGCTCATCGAAGAGAACTTCCAGCACCTCGACGGTCAGGACGTGGAGTCGCTGATCGAGGCCCTCGCCGAGCTCGGCCTCAGCGCGGAGCCCACCCAGCCCCGCACGGGGTCCCGGAGCGGCGACTGGGCGCTCGTCCTGCACTGGCTCAGGGATGACGTCGGGCGGATCACCGAGGATGCCGTGGCGGCGGCGCTCGTCATGGTCGTGACGGAGGTGCTGGGGCAGGTGCACCCGGTCGGGCCCGGTGGGACCAGCGTGCGGGGCCGCACGCTGCCGGTCCGCATCGATATCCGCGGGCGCGCGGGGGAGCTGATCAAGTCCGTCGCGATGCCGGCTGCGGAGGCGAAGCCGGCGGCTGCGCCGTGGTGGCACGGACGGCACGCGACGGCCGCCGACGGCGCGCCGCGCCTGGTCACGTCGGTTCCCGCGACCGAGGTGTAGCGGCAGCCGACGAAGGAGCGGAGTGAACCGTATCCGCTGAGCCAAGATCGTGCCCGCCACACCAGTGGAGCCCCGGTGCCCGCCGATCACACCTGGCCTTGACCCCCCTGGCTACGCGCGCCCCGCCATCCTTGACGACAGCTTGACGCCCATCGGACCGAACGGGTGGCGGCGCCCGGGCGCCGGAGGGCCACAAGCCTCCCGAGACGCTGGTACGGCTGGCGCCCGCTGGCCCGGGAGTGGCCGCGCGAGCCGGACGCCCGGTCGCTGCGTGCCTGTCACCGAACCGCGCCAGGCGGGTGAGCGCGTCCGGCTCTCGCCTCCGGACGGTGTCAACGCCGTGTTCGGCAACGAGCACCACCAGTACTACGAGACCATCGCCTCCGGCTCGGGCGCGGGTGACGGATTCGACGGCGCCAGCGTCGTGCAGACCCACATGACGAACTCCCGCCTCACCGATCCCGAGGTGCTCGAATGGCGCCTGCCCGTCCTGGTCGAGGAGTTCGCGATCCGACGCGGCAGCGGCGGGGCGGGACGGTGGCGGGGCGGCGACGGCGCACTGCGCCGTCTCACCTTCCGTGAGCCGATGACCGTCAGCGTCCTGTCCGGGCACCGGCGCGTACCGCCCTACGGCATGGCCGGCGGGTCACCCGGTGCCCTGGGGACCAACCACGTCCGGCGCGCCGACGGCATCGCGGTGCGGCTCGGCAGCTGCGACACCGCCGAACTCGCCGCCGGGGACAGCCTGGTCATCGAGACCCCGGGCGGCGGAGGCTACGGCACCCGCTGAACAGCGGTCCTCTGGGTTGCCCTCCGACGCTCAGCTGACGGTCGGTTCGGGTGTCGGGCGGACGACGGCGCCGGCGCCGGCGCCGGCGGGGCAGCGAGAGCACCAACCCGTCCGACCGACCTGACGCCCCCTCAAGGACCGGCGGAGCGAACCCACCGTGTCCCCGGAGCCCACCGGCGAGGGGCCGGGCCCGGCCGGGCCAATATCCCGTATCCCGGGCGACACCGGCTGCCGCGCCGCACCGACCGCCGGTGGGCGATCACGGTGAAGGCTCCCCGAGGGACAGGTGACCGGTGAACCACTCCCTGGCCAGCTCCGCGGCCTGTGCGAGGGTGCCGGGTTCCTCGAACAGATGGGTGGCCCCGGGGACGACGGCCAGACGGTTCTCGCATCGGAGCAGGGCCTGGGCCTGGTGGTTGAGATCGAGCACCACCCGGTCGTCTCCTCCGACGATGAGCAGGGTGGGGGCGGTCACCGAGGGGAGGCAGGGGCCGGCCAGGTCGGGGCGGCCGCCTCGGGAGACGATCGCCCGTACCGGGGAACCGGTCTGGGCCGCCGCCCACAGCGCCGCCGCGGCGCCGGTACTGGCACCGAAGTACCCCACCGGCAGGCCGCGGACCTCGGGCAGGTCGAGCAACCAGCGGGTGGCGTCGCCCAGGCGGTGGCCGAGCAGGGCGATGTCGAAGACGTTGGCCCGGTCGAGTTCCTCCGGTTCGGTGAGCAGGTCGAACAGCAGCGTGGCCAGCCCGGCCCTGTTGAGCGTGTCCGCCACGAGCCGGTTGCGCGGACTGTGCCGGCTGCTACCGCTGCCGTGGGCGAACACGACGGCCCCCGACGCCCCTTCGGGGACCGCCAGTTGCCCGCCGAGCCGTACCGGCCCGGCGAGGACGGTGACCCTGGGATCAGCGACCGGTCGGTCGGGGGACGGTCCCGTCGCGCTGGCCCGGTCGGCCGACCGGGCGAGGCAATCGGTGACCTCCACATCGGAGGTCTGGGCGAAGTCCTGGTAGAACTGCCCGACCCCCATGAAGTCGGACGGCGTGTCCAGGCACACCAACTCGTCGGCGACATCCGCCAACCGCACGGTCCAGTCCCGCGGGGCCACCGGCACCGCGAGCACCACCCGTGCCGCCCCCTGGCGGCGGGCGATCAGGCAGGCGGCGCGAGCGGTCGAGCCGGTGGCGACCCCGTCGTCCACCACCACCGCCGTCCGGCCCCTGATCCCCACACGGATACGGCCGCCCCGGTAGCGGTGGGCGCGCCGGTCCAGCTCGGCGCGCTCACGCTCCTCCACCTGGGCCAGCTCGACCTCGGAGGTCCGACTCGCACGCACCACGGCGTCGTTGACGACACGCACTCCCCCCTCACCGATGGCGCCCATACCCAGCTCCGGTTGGAACGGCACACCGAGCTTGCGCACCACGATGACGTCCAGGGGCGCGCCGAGAGCCCGTGCGACCTCCGCCGCCACCGGCACACCACCACGAGGAAGCCCGAGGACCACCACGTCCTGTCCCCTGAGGTGCCCGAGCCGCCCGGCGAGGCGTCGCCCCGCGTCTCTACGGTCGACGAAGTACATGATCCGATCACCCCGGAACGTCGGAGCCCGATCCGCCGCCTGTCCGCGGTGCCCGGCGTACGACGGCGACGGGGCAGAAGGTGTAGTCGAGGAGTAGTGGCTGGTCGAGCCGAGGCCAGGCCGGAGTGGTCGCGGGTGATCACCGCGACCAACTTCCCCTCCGGCCGGCGTGGCGGACCGGACGGTTTCGCGAACGTCAGTGGCGTGAACGGCACCGGCCGCCGCCCGTCCGTCACCCGCCAGAGCCGGTGGTGACCCCGATTCGACGGGGCTGCTTCCCGACCTCTCCCATCGGGGCCTTCACGATCAGGACACCCTTGTCGTAGCTCGCGGTGATGTCCTGCTCCTTCACGCCCTCCGGCAGCCGGACACGGCGTGCGAAGGAGCCGTAACGGAACTCCGATCGCTGCTTCTCCTGCTTTTCCTCAATGCGTTCGGCTTGGACGGTCAGCACACCGCCCTCGACGGTGATCTCGACGTCCTCGTCGGGGTTGATCCCCGGTAGCTCGGCCTTGACCACGTACGTCCCGTCCTCCTCGGACTCCTCGACCCGGATCATGTGCTCACCGGTCCGTAGGTCGACGGGGAAGTCCTCGAACCACTCCGAGAACGGAGGCCGCCAGTGGGCACGCCTGTGGAGCATCTCGCCAGCCATGTCAGTCCACCTCGCTCGTTCGGACCTGCCCTTCCATGCTGCTGGGCGAGCGCGTCCACCGCGATCGGAACGAGCGTTCGCTGCTGCCGACGCCCGAGATCGACCGTTCGCGGATCCTGACGACCGAGCGCGTCAGACAGGGCAACCCCTGTCCCGGGCCCTGCTCCGGCGCTGAGCAGCCTGCCGCACGCGGCTCCCGGCCTCAAGCGCCAGCGCAGAGCAACCGATGGGTAGCCAGCGCAGACCGGCTCGACGGCTTGGTCACGGCGTGTCCCGGTGGCGGTGGGTACACGGAGATCTCACGGTGATCTCGCCCAGGAGGCCCGATGAGGCTTCTCATACCTGCGGCAACACGGGTGCCAGGTGTTTGCGACCCCGCCCACCACAAATGTTCGGCCTTCCACCGTCGTTGTCCAGGACGCTCGAACTTCGCTCCCAGTCCCTGTCGCTGCCGGTGCGATCCGGCCGCGACGCCGGCACCATCTGGATGGTCTACCTGGTGTTCGGCATGGCCCACCGCGGCTACCTGCGCCGTCTGGTCAACGCGGAACGTGACGCGGCCGCGGCGTTCGCGGCGGATGCGTTGTTCACGGACATGGATCCCGGCGCCTACCTGCTGGTGCGGATTTCCGGCCTGCCCATCGCCTTGGCCAGTGCGGGCCGGTCGTCGATCCGGCCAGCCTCCGGCGATGCGGCGCTGCGCCGGCACGGTCGGCCACAATCGATCACCGCGCCGGAGCCGTAGCGCGCGCCCACGGCCGTGGGGCCCGGATCGCGCCCCTTGCGTTCGCACAGCAGGATGGAAGGGGCGACCCGAGTGAGGAGGGCTTGAGATGACCGCTGAGCCACTCCATGGATGTGCGCACTGGTGGCCTTCGTTCCCGGCCCTGTTCGAGGATCTCCCACGGGGATCCGCCGCTGTGTCCGCGGGGGATGGGGCGGCCCATCTCGGCAAGGCCCGGGCGCCCGGAGCCGATCCCGACCAGGGCATCCGGATCAGGGTCGGGGACGACAAGGGCGTCCCGACCCTGAGGTCCGCGCTCGCCGAAGCCGGGAAGCCTCCGCGAACGAGCGAGCTGACGCCCGTCGCATCACCATGATGAGCGGCGGCGACGTGTCTGGCCCGCTCGCGGCGGGGAGCGGCCCGAGGAGTTCGTGGTCTGAGTCCATGCCTCCGATCCTCACCCTGACGCTGAACCCCACCGTGGACATCTGCTGCGAGGTCGCCCGGCTGACGGACATCGGCAAGACCCGCGCCCGGATCAGGTACGTGGCCGCCGGCGGCGGCGGGATCAACGTCGCTCGGGACGTATCGCGGCTCGGAGGACGGGCGATCGCCGTCCACACCGCCGGGCGGGAGGTTGGCCAACGCCTGAACCGGCTCCTTGACGAGGAGGGCGTCGACCATCTCGCCCTCGGGATCGCGGGCGAGACCCGCGAAGCGTTCGTGCTGTTCGAGACGGAGTCACACCGCACCTACCACATCGTGCCGCCGGGCCCGCGACTCGACGACCGCGAGGGACGGCGCTTCCTGGACGCGCTGGACCGAGCGGCCGGCAGTCACCAGTACGTCGTGGCCAGTGGCACTCTGCCCGGCGGCCTGCCCGACGACTTCTACCTGGCTGTCGCGCGCCGGGTCAAGGAGGCCGGGGCCCGGCTGGTGCTGGACACCTCGGGGGCGGCACTGCGCGCGTCGCTGCGCGGGGGTGTCTTCCTACGGAGGTGCAACGATCAGGAGGCCGCCTGCCTCGTCGGCCGGGCCGTCCGGACTTTCGACGACGCCCGCGCAGTCAACGAGTACCTGCTCGCCGCGGGAGCAGCGGAGGTCGCCGTCACCACCCTCGGGGAACTCGGCGCGCTCTGTTCGACCTCCCACGGCCACACCGAATTGCAAGCCCCGCCGCTGCCCGGGGAGCCGCTCAGCGACGCCGGGGCCGGAGACGCGATGGTGGCCGCGCTCACCCTTCGGCTGGCCGCGGGCGACGATCCGATCGAGGCCTGCGCACTTGGGGTCGCCGTGGCCGCCGCGTCGATGCTCACCCCCGACACTGAACCGTTCGACCGGGAGGTGGCCGCAGCCCTCCACCCCGCGGTGCGGAGAAGACGGCCTGCCGGCTCATGAGCGGACCGTCCGATCGCGGCCGCTCGTGCCGGCCGCGAAACCGTCGCCGTGGGGTCCGCCCCCACACCGTTGGTGTGGGGAAGGGAGCGGCACGGCGGGGCTCCGCTGGCCCACCGAGCCGTGGCCGGCGCAGGAATCCCGGCGGGATCGCCCGGAGCGACCGGTCGGTCACTCACCCCAGGCTGCCCGGACCGGCCTTGCCCGGGAGGAGGACGCGGCCATGCCCGTGCCGGTACCGGCTGACCCGGTCGGACGGGAGGGGTACCGGGACCGTCCGGTCAGCAGCCGCCGGCCTCGGGACGGTCGACGAAGTGCACGCCGTAGTCACCCCCGGGTATCGGGATCCGACCCGTCAGCCGGTGCGGGTGCCGGGCGGACGACGGCGACGGGACAGAAGGCGTGACAGAGGAGCTTGTGGCCGGTCGAGCCGAGGGCCAGGCCACGGAAGCCCCCCTTGCCACGGGAGCCGACCACCACGAGGTCGGCACGCTCGGAAGCCCGGATCAGGGTAGCGGCCGGCTGGTCACGGACCAGTTGGTCATCCACCTTCAAGCCGGGGTACTGGCCGCGCAGCTGGTGCAGCTGGTGAGCCAGCTCCTCCCGACGGCGGTCACGGGTTTCCTCCACGTCCGTGGAGATCGCCGGACCGGTCGGCATGCCCCAAGCCCGGATCACCTGGAGCTCGGCCCCGCGAACGTCGGCCTCGCGGAAGGCGTACTCCAGGGCACTGTAGGAGTTCACGGAACCGTCCGTACCCACCACGACGCGGTGGTGATCAGTGGTGAGGTGACCGACCACGACGACCGGGGCGGCCGCGTGGCCGGCGACCTGCAGGCTGACGGAGCCGAGCAGCAGGTGGCCCACTCCGCCCGCACCGCGGGTGCCGAGCACGACGGCGCTCGCCCTCTCGGACTCCGAGCAGAGCGCCGGCGCCGGGGAGTCCATGACCAGTTCGGTGGTGACCTCCAGCTCGGGACGTGCCTCACGGGCCTCGGCGGCGGCCTCGGTCAGGATGTCGGTACCCCGGTCACGCAGCACCAGCCAGCCGCCCGGCGGGTGGAACGGTATGTCGTGCTCCCACCGCGGCAAGGCGTGCACGATGCGCAGGGGGCATCGACGTAGGGCGGCATCGTGGGCAGCCCACACCACGGCGCGCAGACTCCGCCCGGAGCCGTCCACGCCGACAACGATCGGGTCGGTCATCAGGATCAGTCCTCTCTCAACCGCGCCAACGGCAGACCGAGTGACGGTGCTCCTCCCCCATGCCTGCGGCACCACCGTGGCCGAGCCCTGACGCGGGCAGTGTGGTCCCTTGCTCCACCCTCATGCGGCCGGGAACGTGCTCATAGGGCCGAACGGACCAGGCCGGGCACACAATGGGCCTACTCGAGCCACGGAGCGTCGTCCTCCGTCGCGACCCATCGCCCCGTGGCCGTGACGGTGGCCGGTCCCGACCCCCGCGCCGGCGCATCTCGCCTGATCGGGAAAGTCACAGCCTCACCGAAGCGCGGACCCGCTTCGTTGGCGGTCCGCAAAGGTCTCGGAGAGGGTGAGGGGAGGTGCTCCTGGAAGGTGAGGTGCGCGGTGGCCGAGGACACGGCGGTTGTCTCGCGGATCGTGGTGGGGGTTGACGGCTCGGAGTCATCGAAGGCGGCACTTCGGTGGGCGGTTGGACAGGCGGGGCTCACCGGCGCGGTGGTGGAGGCGATCATCGCCTGGGAGCCCCCGTCGGCCTGGTACGGCCTGACGGTACCCGCGGTCCAGACGGTTGATTACGGCGCGAGGGCGAGTGAAGTCCTGGCCGAGACCGTCGTCACTGCCGTCGGCCTGGACCGACCGGAGGTCGAGGTCCGGACCCGAGCCGTTCGGGGAAGCGCGGCGGCCGTGCTCCTGGAGGCGGCGTGCGGGGCCGCGCTGCTGGTCGTGGGCGTCCGTGGTCATGGCGGTTTCTCCGAAGCCCTGCTGGGGTCGGTCGGCCAGCACTGCGTCCACCACGCTTCCTGTCCCGTCGTGATCGTCCGCGGCCCGGGAGCCCCGGCGGCCTGAAGGAACCGCCACCGTGCCATCGATGAAGAAGGGCGAACCGACGGTCTGACCGCCGCCGCGCTGATGACCGTCCCCGCGGTCACCGTGCACGCTGACAGCCCGTCTGCCGAAGCCGCCCGGGTCATGGCCCGCGGCCACCTGAAGCGCCTGCCGGTGACCGATGCCGATGGCTGCCTGGTCGGTGTCGTCAGCCGAAGCGACCTGCTCAAGATCCACCTTCGGACGGACGAGGGCCTCGCGGAGCACATGAGATTCGAGCTGCTCGCCGTACTCCGCCCCGCGCAGGCGTCCGCCGTCGACGTGCGCGCGGAGGAAGGCCGGATCACCCTGGCCGGCACACTGCCCGACGGTTCGAGGCTTCCCGCCCTGGAGAGTCTGGTCCGTGCGGTGCCGGGCGTGCTGGACGTCGAGGTCAGGCTCGCCGCGTCCGCCTGACCTGCGATGTGAGGGGCTGTCGGTCTCACGCGACCGGGCGGTGCACGTGCCGCACGCCGGTGCTGCTCACCGGACGGCGCCACTTGCCGGTGGTGCGCGCGGGCGAACGCGGGCGTCTGGTGTGCCTGGTTACGGCCGGCAACCTGGGTGGCCGCGTTCACCGGTCGGCAGCCGACCCGCCGGACGGTTCCGCTCCAGGGCCAGGCGGGCGGCGGGCCGCACGTGTTGCTGTCCGGTCTTCGGCCGCACCGGCGAGAGCGTCGCACCGGGGTGCCGTGAGGGGGGTGAGGCCCCCTCCGCCCCGGCGGAGGGGTGACCTCCGCTGCGCACGGTGGGCCCGGTCGGCGGCTGCGGAGCCGGTCCCCTGCCGGCCGGCCCGTCGGTGGCGTCGAAGGCCGCGCGCTGTGTGCTGGCGGCGGCGGGGCGGCCGGTGGTGGACTTCCCGCTGCGCCGCACCCACGGAGTCCGGGCGGGCGAGCAGGCCGCCCGGCTGGGCGCGCTGGTGGGCTTCGCGGGCACGAGCAACGTGGCCGCCGCCCACGGCTACCGGATCCGGGCGGTTGGCACGATGACACACTCGTACATCGAGGCGTTCGGCGATGAGGCCGAAGCGTTCCGGGCATTCGCCCGGTCCCATCCCGGTCCGGTGACCTTCCTGGTCGACACCTACGACACCGAGGCCGGGGTCACCGTCGCCGCCGGGGTGCTGCGCGAGCTGGGGCTGCACGACGGGTGTGCGGTCCGGCTGGGCAGCGGGGACCTCGGCGCGCTCGCTGTCGCGGCCCGGACGATCCTCGACGCCGCCGGGCTGCCGCGCGTACGCGTCACGGCCAGCGGCGGCCTCGACGAGTACGGCATCGACGGGCTGGTGCGCTCCGGGGCGCCCATCGACCTGTTCGCGGTCGGAACGCTGGTCGGGGTGGCGGCGGACGCGCCGTAGCTGGACGCGGCGTACAAGCTGGTGAGCTACGACGGGCGGCCGATGATGAAGCTGTCCGCGGCCAAGGCGACCGCCCCGGTCCGGTCCAAGGTCCGGTCGGCTCCCCGGTCTGGGCCACCCGGCCCTGCCGCAGGCGGTGCCGACCGTTCCGATGGTGTCCTGCCCGGCCCGGCCGGTGCTACGGGCGGCCACGGACGTCGTTCCCGCCCCCAGGGCGGCGGCGCCCCGCACACGTTGCCCGTGGTAACGGGCGGCCTGCCCGCGGCTCTTCAGCGGGCCGGGCGGGAGGCACGAGGGGGAGTTCGCCGGCGGCCGGACAGCGGCGTTCCGGGGCGCCACCGGGCGGCCGGCCCGCAGGCACGGACGGGGATGCCGCCGCCGAACACCGATGTCTGCGCGAAATCCAAGGCGCTGCTCCCTACCCTGGGAGGATGCACGGTGACATCGTCACGGTGTTCGTGTGCGGCGACGTCATGCTCGGTCGTGGCGTCGACCGGATTCTGCCGTACCCGGGCGAGCCCGCGTTGCAGGAGCCGTACATCCGGGACGCCCGCGCCTACGTCGAGCTGGCCGAGCACGCGAACGGCCCGATCCCCTGGCCGGTCGGCTTCTCCTGGCCCTGGGGAGAGGCCCTGCCCCTGCTCGACGCGGCGGCACCCGACGCCCGCGTGGTCAATCTGGAGACCAGCGTCACGCAGCACGACGAGTTCGCACCGGGTAAGGCCGTCCACTACCGGATGAGCCCCGCCAACCTGCCCTGCCTGGCCACGGCCCGTCCCGACGTCTGCGTACTGGCGAACAACCACGTGCTGGACTTCGGCCGCCGCGGACTGGAAGAGACTCTGGACGCCTTGGCCGACGCGGGACTGCGGACCGCCGGAGCCGGGCGGGACGCGACCGCCGCGCGGCGCCCCGCGATCATCCCGGTGCGTGACGGCGTCCGGGTCCTGGTCGCTTCCGTGGGGATGGCATCCAGCGGCATCCCGAGCTCCTGGGCGGCAACCGACGACCGGCCCGGCGTGGATCTTCTGACCGGGCCGTCAGCGACCGCCGCGGCGGCGGTGACCGACCGGGTGCGGCAGGTCAAACGGCCGGGCGACATCGCGATCGTCTCGATCCACTGGGGCTCCAACTGGGGTTACCGGGTGTCCCGTGAAAAGGTCCGCCTCGCCCACGCGCTCGTCGACGGCGGTGTGGACATCGTGCACGGGCACTCCTCGCACCACCCCCGCCCGCTGGAGGTGTACCGGGGAAAGCTCGTTCTCTACGGCTGCGGTGACTTCATCGACGACTACGAGGGCATCACCGGCTACGAACAGTACCGGGACGACCTGCGGCTGCTGTACCTGGTCTCGGTGCAGGCGGACACCGGCAGGGTCGCCGGCCTGTGGATGGCGCCCCTGCAGGCTCGGCGGATGCGGCTCGAACACGCCTCGCGCCACGATTCCGAGTGGCTGCGGGCGGTCATCAACCGAGTCAGCCACCGCTTCGGGACGCGCATCGACTCCGGGCCGGACGGCACCCTCGTCCTCCGGCTGACCCTGGACGGGGCGGAGCGGAGCCGGTGATCCGACGACCGGATCGAGGCGCTGCCAGCCTTTCCCGGTCGGTCGAGGAACATCATCACTGCCGGTCGTCGGCGCCGGCGGTCCTGCGCGCGTTCGGCCGGTCCGCCCCGGCGCATCCTGGCGGCTCTGGCCCGTGCGGCCGACGCCCACGGCCCGCTGGGGGGAGGCCGCCCCGTCGGCCCGATCGGCCCGGGCGGGCACGGGCAGCGGACGTTGCCGCCGCTGATGGCGGTCATCCCGGTGCCGAGCCGCCGCTGTCTGCCGATGGTCCGCCCGGCCGGGGCCGATCGGTCCCGACCGGACGGGAGGTCCGGCGCCGTCCGAAGTGCCCGTCAGCACTTGAGAGATCCGGTGCGGACGACTGTGTTGGAAGCACACGGGCCCGTAGGTGTCGAGGAGGACAGGGAGGCCCTGGCATGAGTGGCGACACACGTCCTGCTGCGGAGCGGATGACCGCCAGGTGCGGGCGGACGATCACCGTGTCCCGGTTCACTCCCGATGAGCTGACGGCCGGGATGGGCCGGGTCGTGCTGGACACTGCGCGCCAGTCCTATGACCTGAGCGAGGTGTGGGCGTCCTTGACCCCCGGCGAGACCAGGACGCTCGCCGGCTTGCTGGTGCGGCAGGCCGCCGCGGTGGAGGGACCCCATGTCCAGGCCGCCGACCAGGTCGAAGCCGTACTGGTGCGGGACGGCGCCTGTGCCGTCACCACCGGGGCAAACCTGCTGACGGTGGACCGGCCCGCGCCGAAGGGTGGAAGCGAGTCGCTTCCCAGGCCCGAGGACCTCCTGGCGGCTGCGGTGGCCGGCTGCGTCGCGCTGCACGCCGGCGGCTACCTGAGCCGGTACGGGATCCCCAGCGACGGCCTGCGGGTGACCGCCAACCGGACGATGTCCGCCGGGCCACCGGGCCGCATCGCCTCGCTCGCCATCTCCCTCCACGCTTGGGTGACGCCCCTGACCTTCCGGGCCGGTTCGATGCCGGGTGCCTCCAGCACGGTGGGAGCCATGTCGATGATGTGGGCGAACTGGGTGCGGATCTCGCCCCGTGCCTTGGTCCCTGGGCCAGTGGACCAAGAACGGAGCACTGAACTCCGCCTCGGAAGACCTCGCGCTTCCACTGCTTGAACGGCGCGTTTCCGGCTCAGGTCCAACCCCACGGGTAGTGGTCGAAGGTCTCCGGTCCGCCGAGCTCGTCGATCACCCTGAGGCTGCCCTCCAACGACTCGGGGGCGTTGTCGAAGAACTGGAGCTCGTTGGTGGTGCCGGTCGGGCCTCCCTCGGAGCTGGCGCCGCTGTCGGAAACCACCATGATCAGGGTGCTGTCGAACTCCCAGATCACCTTCAGGAAGTCCAGCAGCCGGCCGATCCAATGGTCGGTGTGGGAGAGGAATCCCGCGAAGACCTCCATCATCCGCGCGGCCAGCCGGCGCGCGTCGGGTGACAGGGTGTCCCGGGCGGGGACGTACGGCTCGTGGCGGGAGAGCTGTGTTTCGGACGGTGCGACGCCGAGCCGCTTCTGACGACCCGCCGACCACGCGCGGCTCCCCCGGTCGAACACGCCGGCCGGCCTTCGCCGGGCAGCACGGGTCGCGCCATCACGGTCCCGGTACGGCCGGTTCGCGTGGCGTCGGCGCGCAGGGAGGCGGCCGGCAGCCGACCGACGAACCGGCCCGTGCCCGGGACGCCCCGGCCGAGCCGGTGAGGAGACCGGGCGGGGGTGTCCGGATGACGCTGCGCCCCGCCATCGCGGCGGCACGCGCGAAGGCGACCGCGTCCCGCACGGCCGCACCGCCGAGGTCATTGTTGAAGTAGACGAACACGTCCGCCGCGTCGGGCCAGGCCGCGGCGATCCGCCGCACCCAGCCGGCCAGCGCCTGGTGCCCGTACCGAGGCCAGGGCTCGGCCCGCCCGGCATGACAACGCAGATAGCCCCAGTCACAGGTGCGCCACAGCGGCGTGACCCGGCGTGAGTCGCGGTCCGCCCAGCACAGAGCGGTCGCATGGCGTTCGAGTACGGCCCGGACGGCGGGCGTCCACCAGGAGGGGTGCCGCGGCTCGACGGCCACCCTGACCTCGTCCGGGAAGCAGGCCAGACAGTCGGCCAGCAGGCCAGCGTCGGCGGACAGCGTGGGCGGAAGCTGGAGCAGGACCGGGCCGAGCCGGTCGCCGAGCCCCGCGGCAGCCGTCAGCAACCGCCGCACCGGCTCGGCTGGGTCGTGCAACCGCTTGATGTGGGTGAGGAAACGGCTCGCCTTGACCGAGACCACGAAGCCGGGCGGCGTGCGCTCCCGCCAGTCGGCGAAGACGGCGGCCGAGGGGAGGCGGTAGAACGCGGCATTGTTCTCCACAGTGGTGAACCACCGCGCGTACTCCTCCAGCCAGCGCCGCTTCGCCGTGCGGACGGGGTAGAGCACGCCGAGCCAGTCGTCGTACTGCCACCCCGAGGTTCCCACGTTCATCGGCATACCTCCAGAAAACACCAGACCCCGCCGCCCGGCAGCGCCTGCTCGCCGGTAGGCGCGGCGATCCGTCGGCACACCGCGCCGCCGGACGGCCGCTGCGGCCGCCCCGTCCGGGGGCCGTTGCGCCCGGCCCGCCCATGGGAGGCGTCGCGGCTACCCCGGCGGTCTACTGGGTCTTGAGGGGCACCCGAAGGAAGGAGGCCTGACGGTGGAATCCACGCCCGCTGCCATCGCCCGTCCGCCAGAACTCTTCGACCGCGAGGCCGAGTGGCAGGCGCTCGTCGAGTTCGCGTGCGATCCGCGCCCCGGGCCTTCCCTCGGCCTGGTGACCGGGCCCCGCCGACAGGGCAAGTCGTTCCTGCTGCAGGCGCTGACCCGGGCGACCGGGGGCCTCTACTTCGGTGCTCAGGAGGCGGCCGAGGCGGAGACCCTGCGGCTGCTCGCCACCCGCTTCTCCGCGCACGGAGGGGAACCACGCCCGGGCGGTTGGCGGAGCTGGGACGAAGCCCTCGAAGCCCTCGCGGGGCTCGGGGAGGGCGGGCCGATGCCGGTCGTCATCGACGGCTTCCCCAAACTCGTCCGGCAGAGCCCGGCGCTCCCCTCCACCGTCAAAGCCCTGTGCCGGAGGCTGTCCGGTGCCGACGGGTCCAACCGGGTGCGGCTGCTGCTGTGCGGCAGCGCCATGCCCGTGATGAGCCGGCTGCTGGGCAGCACGTTCCACAGCACCGGGTTCAGGCTCGATATCCGGCCGCTGGATTTCCGGGCCGCGGCTCGGCTCTGGGGAATCGACGACCCGCTGCTAGCGCTGCGAGTGCTGGCCGTCGTCGGCTCGAGTCCGGCCTTCCGCCACGACCCGGTCGGCGATGACCGACCGAAGTCCTCGGGTGACTTCGACGCCTGGGTCTGCCGGACCGTGCTCAATCCCCGGTTGCCGTTGTACTGGAAGGTGTTGCTCCTGCTGGAGCAGGAGGCGGACGGGTGGGACCGGGCACTGTGTCACTCGACCGTCGCGGCCATCGCTGCCGGATGCTCGACTCCAGGGACGATCGCCGACTGGCTCGCCCGCCCGGCGACCGAGCTTCCCCGGATCCTCGCCATGCTGGGTGAGTGCGGCATCGTCGTCGGTGTGCCGGACGGCCTGCGGTCCGGAGTGACCCACTACGAGATCGCGGAACCACTGCTCGCCTTCGATCACGCGGTCATCCGGCCCAACCGGACCACGTTGGAGCAGCGCCACCCGATGGAGGTCTGGCAGGCCGCACGGCCCGTCTTCGACGTGTCCGTCGCCGCACCGTGCTTCGCCCGGGTCTGCCGTGAGTGGGTGGTTCGGTTCGCGGCGGCCGACACCTTCGGAGCCGTTCCCGGATCGGCAGCCCCGGGGCTGCTCCCGAAATCGACCGGGCACCGGCGGGTCGACATCGACGTGGTGGTTCGGGCCGAAGCCCACAGCGGCGTCCCGGGGAAGCTGCTCTCGCTCGGGCTCGCCGGCTGGGGTCGGCCGATGGACCTGCCCCAACTGGCCGATCTCCGCCAGGTCCTGACCCGACTCGCCCACCAGGGCGAGGACGTGAGCCGGGTCAGGCTCGTCTGCTACGGCGCGGCTGGCTTCAGCCCCCAGCTCACTGAGGCGGCCGCACGGGGCGAGGTGCTCCTCGTGGACCCACAGCAGCTCTACCACGGTGCGTAGGACAGAGCACGCGGGGCCGGATTTCGAGCTGGCCCGGCGCCAGCCGCGCCGACGAGCGAGTGGAGTCGAGGGTGAGAGGCCTGCCGAGCGGCACGTTCGCCGCGCTGGTGGTGCCGAACGTCCGACTCTACTTCGTGGGACAGGCGATCAACCTGATCGGACCGCGGATGCGTGCGGGCCGTCGGCCAGTCCTGGCTGGTGCTGGAACTCACCGAGTCCGGTACCGTCCTCGGTCTGATGGTGGCCGCCCGACTTTCGGGTGCTGCTGGCCGCCCCTCCCTACGGCGGCCTGCTGGCCGGCCGGTCCGACCGGCGCCGTCTGCTCACGGTCACCCAGACCCTGCTGGGCTGTCTGGCCCTGCTGCTCAGTCCGCTGACGGTCACCCCGGTGGTTCGCCTCTGGACGGTGGTGACCGTCGCCGTCGCCCTCGGCTCGGGGAAGCCGGGGCCAATCCGGCCCGACAGACCTTCGTGCCCGAGGTGGTCGGCTCCCGGCTGAGGCCGGCGAGCCGGCGAACGGTCCGCATCGCCGGCCGCGGATGCTGCGCGAGCCGGGCGGCGAAGTGCCCGTCCCTGCGCGGCGTGCGGTCCGACCAGTGGGACCGGCCGTCCTCCCGGGCCCGGTCCGCCACGGGATCGGAATCGGGCTGCCCGTCCGCGCCAGTGCGGGTACGAAGGTTCTCAGTCGGTGGTGCGGGTCCGAGTTACTGGGGTCCTCGGCGTAGGTCCGGGGGGAGATGCTTGAGGGAGAGGTTCCACAGGAGTTGGGCAGCGGTGGGGTCGAGGGCGTGGTCGGCGACACCGGTGGTGCCGCCCGGGGCGTGGGATTCGGCTGCTGGCAGTCTTCGAAGTAGCGCCCGCCCCGGCCTTCCATCGGGTGGCGAGCAGGACGGAGGCGGCGGCGCCTTGTTCGGGGCCGCGGTGATTGTAGGTCGGCAGGTTGGCGACGTCGCGGGCTGAGCTGTGGCGGGAGAGACTGGTGCGGACCGCGCCGGGGGGCAGGGCGTTGGCGCTGACGCCGTCTCTCGAAGCCGCCCACCGCTGACCCCACCTGACCACCCGCCGCCTCGACCCGCTTCTGCGCCGCCACTCCGCCCTCGCCCTGACCGCCAGCAGTGCAGCCCTGGCCTGCCTTGCCGACCTGCCCACCCTCGACCTCGCCGTCCTCGAAGCCGTCGAACCCCACCTGCCGGGCCGCGCGCGCATCGACCTGGACTTGGGCGCGGCAGCCCTGGCCGCACGCCTGATAAGACACCACCTGGCCGTCACGACCGACTCGGCCGCCCGGGCTGCCTTGGCAGCAACTTCTCGGGGGTGGGTCTGCGGCAGGAGGCCCTGCCCTCGACGAAGCGCTCACCGACGTCGCGGCGGCCGACCTCCACGGTGAAGTCCGCGTAGCACCGCCACGGTGAGCACGAACACCACCGCTCCGGCCAACGCCAGCACACCGGCAACCACCAGACGGACGCGGACCGGGCAAGCCGCGAGCACAACGATCTCCAACAGCAGGAGAACGAAGATCCCCAGCAGCACCGTTCCCTCCGGTGTCCGAGGGTGGAGTCTCATGGCCATCGCCACCACCTCCTCACCCTCCACCATTGTCCCGAAGGCATCAGGCAACCGTCCCGGCCCAGTCGTCTCATCTCCTCGAGGACGAGGTTGGCCCGCCCCGCTCCGGCAGACCCTTGAGCCCGTCACAGACCAGCATGAGCCGGAGGCCTGGGCGTACGTGTCGCCGCGACCGTTGGCCGACGCTGCCGCTGGGTTCGCCTCCGGCATCCGCGACCACGCCCGGGTGACCGGCGGCGCCGTGGCCGGCCTGGGATGTCACCGTCCGGCCTCGCCTTGCGGTGCCCGGGCCAGATGGTCGGTGAGCCATTCCCCGGCCAGGTCCGCCACCTCCTCCAGCGCTCCAGGTTCCTCGAACAGGTGGTGGCGCCGGGGACGACGGCAGCCAGCGGGTGGCGTCGCTCGGGCGGCGGGCGAGCAGGGCGGTGTCGAAGACGTCGGCCCGGTCGAGTTCCTCCTCCCCGGTGAGCAGGTCGAACAGCAGTGTGGCCAGGCGGGCTTGGTTGAGCGCGGTCGCGACGAAGCGGTTGCACGGGATGTGCCGGCTACTGCCGCTGCCGTGGGCGAACACGTCGATTCCCGAGGCCTCTTGGGGGATGGTCGGCTGTTCGCCGAGCAGCGCCGCTCCGGCGTGGACGACGACTTCCGGATCCCCGGATACAGCCGCCCACTGGGTCCCGGTCTACTGCCTATTCGAGGGCCTCCAGGAACCGTCCGGGATACCTGCGAGGGCGGCCACTGCTCAGCGGAGAACCTGCAAGGTGGGCTCCCTTCGCCGGTATTGTCCGGATCAGGTGTTGGAGGTCGCCGTCCGGTCTCATCCGCGTTTCCCGCCGGCGCGAGGGCCGATTGGCCCCGTCACAAGCCGATGGCACGCGAACACTGCCCGTACTGCCCGAGCCGCAGTGCCGTCGGGACGGCCGATGGTCCTCCGTCGGGGAGAAGAGCCACCCAGCGCGTCCTCTCGGCTGCTCGCCCGCTCTGGAGGCCATCGGGTCTCGGCTCGCCGAGGTCGTCGAGCGACTGGCACCGTTCCGTAGATGGTGTCCCACCGAGTGGTGTAGCCGATCAAGGCGGCAAAAGCGCAGTTCACGACCGGAATCCCGGCTTCGGGAACCCAGTCTTGGCTGACAAGGCGTCAGCCTGTGGGCTTCAGTCCGAGCGCGCCGTCCGGTCTCCCGGCAGCTGCGCACCTGTGAAGCTCTGAGGCAAGATCGACTACACCACTCGGCGGGACATGACCGTTCCGTATCCCTGCAACACCCTCACACCGATGCCCGCACTCGAGAATTCCGACGCCCGGGCCCGGGTTGAACCTGCCCGTTCGTCCCACCGGGTACGACAGCCCCACGACCAGCGGCAGGCACTGTCGTGCCATCCACCACGCCGTCGGGGCCGGGAGGCCCAGCCTGCGCGGGTCCTCCACCCTGTCCAGCACCTTGTTCGCCTGACCCGGAACAGCTCGGCGACGCGGTCGGCGATACCGGCCGTCGACACCCACTCCTTGAGGAGGTCGTAGAACAGCTTCACGTTCCGGCGGCTGAGGAGCAGCGGGTCGTGGACGGAGACTGCGGAGTACCTGGCGGGGCGGCAGCCGGTCGTCGATCTGCCGCAGATGATCGATCTCGAGGAAGTCGTCGCCTGCAACGACGACTACGCGGAGCAGCTCGGGCAGCGTCTGGCCTCGTCGCACCTGCGGCAGGAGGGCGCTGCGTGGCTGCGAAGAACCACCGGGTTGTCCTGTGTCATCAGCGGGGGACGGTGGAGGTGTGGGTCGTGTCCCGCCGAGTGGTGTAGCCGATCTTGCCTCAAAGCTTCACAGGTGCGCAGCTGCCGGGAGACCGGACGGCGCCCTCGGACTGAAGCCCACAGGCTGACGCCTTGTCAGCCCAGACTGGGTTCCCGAAGCCGGGATTCCGGTCGTGAACTGCGCTTTTGCCGCCTTGATCGGCTACACCACTCGGTGGGACACCATCGAGGTGTGGTGGCCGAGTTGAGGTGCGTGGAGCACTCTGGCGGAGGGGCGCGCGGCCGGGGGCGGGGCGCGCGTCACTTTACGGGCGCAAAAACCATCCGGCCGATGGCTGACGGCTACCCCGCCAACGTCCCGCCGCTTTCCCACCCGTCCGCAGCGCGGGCGGCGTCCCTCCCAATTCGCAATCCGCCTCGGCGACCTCCTGGGCCGAGCGGCGCGGTCCTCGGTGTCCTGGGCGATCCTGTGCCACCCCTAAAAATTCGTCATCGCAGATGGCAGCAGTGACGGTTCGTCGGCTGGCAGCATGTTCGGGCGATCGTGTCGGTGCTGTACAAGGTGACCGGGAGCTGCTCTCACTTCCGTCGACGCTGCTTCGCGGCGATGCGGCGAAAGACGCGGAGGTTCTCGTGTTACAGCACGAGAACGCGGTGCTGCGCTGGCAGCCGGGCGGCCCGGTCCGCTGCGAGCCAGCCGATCGATTCTGGTTCGTTGCCCTCTCCGACCTGATACCTCGCCGTCGGTGGCGCGAGGTCTTCCCGGTCAAGCCCGGCACCTTGCTCGGCTGGCATCGCAGCTTCATCGCCGCGAAGTCGGACCACAGTGCGCGCAGGCGCACCGGTCACCCGCACCCCGCCGTGGAGAGCACACCGCAGGCTCCTCGGAACGCCCACTGCGAGCGCGTCATCGCCGGCATCCGGCGCGAGATCCTCGACCATGTCCTCGTGCTGGGAGAGGCCCATGCCCGACAAGTACTCGCTGCCTACCAGCGCCACCACAACGAACACCGACCTCACTGGGGGCGCGACCAGCCACCACCCGACATCCATGAGCGGCCCTCGCGATAGGCATCGGCACTCACAGACTGCTGCACACCCGAATCCTCGACGGCCTCGTCAACGAGTACAGATCTGCCGCGTGACGTGCGGCGACGACTTCTCGAGCGGCACCGGGGAGCAGGGCTCCGGGGCTGTCGGCGGGCAGCAGCTCAGTGGTGACGGAAACATGATTCCGCTGGTGGACCGCATGTGGGTCACCCTTCGTACCGTGACGCCCCGCTACCAGCCTGCCGCGGAGGTGGCCCCGGGCAGTGACCCGATACTCCCTCTCGGCAAGGCCGAACGGCCCACTGGCCGGGGCGGGTCGGCCATCGGACGGGTCCGCGCCGGCGAGCAATGCTGAAAGCAACCGGCCCCGCGCGAAAATGAGGTGCAGCCATGGTTGTCTCCGACACCCGTCCCCCGGTGATCGCGGGCGTGACCCGCTCGCCGGGCAGCCGCCAGACGGTGCTCTGGGCGGCGGACGAAGCCGCCTGGCGTCATCTCCCGCTTCACCTGGTCCACGCCCAGGACTGGCCCACCGGCACCGGACCGCACCTCGCCCCCGACCACCCCTCCCACCGGTGGAGCCTCACCTTCCGAGCCGCCGGGGATGCCGTCCTCGACACCGCCCGCTTGCTCGCAACCGAACGGCACCCGAACCTGGAGATCACCACGGCTCTCGTCGAGGGCCGGGCCGCACGTGCCCTGCGGCAGGCTGCCGACCACGCGAAGCTGCTCGTCGTCGGCGGCCGACGGCCGACCCACCTGGAGGACGCGCTGCGTTTCGGCAGTATCGGCACCTCGCTGGCCGGACACCCAGCCTGCCCGGTCGCCGTCGTGCTCACCGCCGAGCCGGAGCCCGATGCTTCGACCGCGGGGCCAGTCGTCGTCGGCGTCGACGGCTCCGCCTGCTCCGCTGCCGCCGTCACCTTCGCCTTCCAGGACGCCGCACTGCGCCACGCCGAACTCGTGGCGGTCGAGGTCCGCAGGCACCGACGGGTCGTAGGCGCGCAGGTCGAGCCAGTAGGCGGCGGAGAACCCCAGGGGCAGAAGCTCCGGCGGTGTGTCCGGCGTGAGTTCGGGGCCTGCCACCAGCTCGGCCTTGCGGGCGAGCAGGCGCCCGAAGCCGGGCAGCCACCCCGTTGACGACTACGGGCTGTGACATTCGCGGCCAGACAGCTCCCCGCCAACTGGCCGCGAGCGGGGAATCTGAACTGGCCACCAACGCGCGCGGAAACGGCGTTCTCCTTGACCGCTATGAAGTCCAAGGTTCCCAGACGCGCGAGTTGTTGGTACGTCAGACCACGCGGATGGGTGAGATCGAGTTCCTCGATTGTCTTGATCCGGCTTGGGAACCTCCCTCGAGCCCCACTCGACCGTAGTCCCGGGCCGCCGAGATCGCGAGGGGGACGGCGATCCCGCGCACGACCCAGCCTGGACGTGCGAGCCATGGCCGCTCTGCGTGCTCCTTGCCACCACCCAGCGGCGCGCAGCACCGCATCGGGGCGAACGGCGGCCCCCACCAAGAAACGATCTTGGTGGGGCCTGAAACGCCCATCGCGACCTCGCGGTGTCAGCTGCCTCCGGCCGCCGCGCGGGCACGGGATACCTCGATCTCGGCGTACGCCTTGGCCTTGCCCTCCCAATGCGAGCCCTCGACCGACTTCCCGGGTTCGAGGTCCTTGTAGACCTCGAAGAAGTGCGTGATCTCCATGAGGTCGTGGGAGGGCATGTCGTCGATGTCCTGCAGTCGTGAGAAGCGGGGGTCGTCCGCGGGCACGCAGAGCACCTTCTCGTCAGGCCCCTTCTCGTCCCTCATCACGAACATGCCGATGGCGCGGCAGGTGACGGCGCATCCCGGAAAGGTCGGCTCGCCGACGAGGACGAGCGCGTCGAGTGGGTCGCCGTCCCCGCCGAGAGTCTGGTCGATGAACCCGTAGTCCGCCGGATAGCGGGTGGCGGTGAACAGCATCCGGTCCAGGCGGATCCGCCCGGTGTGATGGTCCATCTCGTACTTGTTGCGCGAGCCCTGGGGGATCTCGACGATCACCTCGAAGTCCATGCGGTGTCTCCTAGCGGGTTCGTCGGCGGCATGCGCCGCCACCGGCCCCCGGGTCCTCATTCTCGGGCGGATCAGCCGCGGCCGCACGATCGGCCACCCGGTTGCACCAATGCTCTGGAGACCCCTGGCGCCGAGGGTTAGCCTCGGTCTGACCAGGGGCTCCGCCTCTGGACGGCGCTGTCGCCTCAGCCACTCAGCGAGAGTGGGCCCCAGGATTCGCCGCTGTTCACACACCGCGCCGACTCACCCGCGCGGCCCAGCGCGCCGGGTGCACCGGTGCGATGTCAAGGAGGACGGAATGGCCGGGGTCCAACTTGCCGCCGCACCCGCCGTACCGCACACCCCCGTGCCCCTCTCCCGCGGTGGCCTGCTCGGTGTCCGGACTGCGGCCGCACCTGTGCTGACCGCGTCGGATCGGACCCTGGTGGTCGTGGTTGCGGCCATCGCGGCCGGTGCCCTGGTGGTGGCCTGGGTGCTGGCACGGCAGGTGCTGGCCACGGACGAGGGCACCACGACGATGCGGCAGATCGCCGGGGCGGTCCAGGAGGGTGCGAACGCCTATCTGGCGCGCCAGTTCCGCACCTTGGGAGTCTTCGCCGGGGTGGTGCCCTTCGTGCTGCTGCTGCTCCCGGCGGACAACTGGGGGCAACGGATCGGCCGTTCGGTGTTCTTCCTGGTCGGAGCGGCGTTCTCGGCGGTGACCGGGTACGCGGGGATGCAGTTGGCGGTGCGCAGCAACGTCCGGGTGGCCGCGGCGGCGCGGACGGCGACCGTGGTGGCGGAGGCGCCGGCTGAGGGGGAGCCGCCGGCCAGGCAGCGGGCGGTGCGCTCGGTCTCGCACCGGGCGATGCGGATCGCCTTCCGCACCGGCGGGGTGGTCGGCATGCTCACCGTCGGGCTGGGTCTGCTGGGGGCGACGGCGGTGGTGTTGGTCTACCAGACCAACGCGCCCAAGGTGCTGGAGGGGTTCGGCTTCGGCGCGGCGCTGCTGGCGATGTTCATGCGGGTGGGCGGGGGAATCTTCACCAAGGCCGCTGACGTGGGCGCGGACCTGGTGGGCAAGGTGGAGCAGGGGATTCCTGAGGACGACCCGCGCAACGCGGCCACGATCGCGGACAACGTGGGTGACAACGTCGGGGACTGCGCGGGCATGGCGGCCGACCTGTTCGAGTCGTACGCCGTGACCCTGGTCGCCGCGTTGATCCTCGGCCGGGCCGCGTTCGGCGACCACGGGCTGGCTTTCCCGCTGGTGGTGCCCGGCATCGGGGTGCTCACGGCGGTACTCGGCATCGTTCTGGTCTCCCCGCGGACCGGGGACCGCAGCGGGATGACCGCGATCAACCGCGGGTTCTTCGCCTCCGCCGTCGTGTCGCTGGTGCTGGTGGCCGGCTCGGTCTTCACGTTCCTGCCGGCCCGTTTCTCCGGTCTGCACGGGGTGCCGGACGAGATCACCCGGCACGCGGGCAGCCCGCGGGTGTTCGCCCTGTCCGCGGTGGCCGTCGGGGTCGTACTGGCCACCGTGATCCAGCAGCTCACCGCCTACTTCACCGAGACCAATCGCCGCCCGGTCCGTGATGTGGGCAGGACCTCGCTGACCGGGCCGGCCACCGTGGTGCTCTCGGGTGTCGCGCTCGGCCTGGAGTCGGCCGTGTACTCCGCCGTGGCCATCGGCGTAGCCATCTACGGCGCCTTCCTGCTCGGCGGCGGGTCACTGATCCTCTCCCTCTTCGCGGTCGCGCTGGCCGGCACCGGGCTGCTGACCACCGTCGGCGTGATCGTGGCCATGGACACCTTCGGCCCGGTCTCCGACAACGCCCAGGGCATCGCCGAGATGTCCGGCGACGTCACCGGCCCGGCCGCGCAGGTGCTCACCGAACTGGACGCGGTCGGCAACACCACCAAGGCGGTCACCAAGGGCATCGCCATCGCCACCGCGGTGCTCGCGGCCACCGCGCTGTTCGGCTCCTACACCGACGCCATCGGCACCGCCGAGGCGCAGATCGGCCCGGCCGCCCACGGGTCGAGCCTGAGCCTGGCCGTCAGCCAGCCGAACAACCTGGTCGGCCTGCTGGCCGGTGCCGCCGTCGTCTTCCTCTTCTCGGGCCTGGCCATCAACGCCGTCGCACGCTCCGCCGGCGCGGTGGTCTTCGAGGTACGCCGCCAGTTCCGCACCCGGCCCGGGATCACGGACGGCACCGAGCGGCCCGAATACGGCCGGGTGGTGGACATCTGCACGCGCGACGCGCTGCGCGAACTGGCCACCCCGGGCCTGCTCGCCATCATGGCCCCGATCGCCCTCGGCTTCCTGCTCGGCGTCGGCCCGCTGGCTTCGTACCTGGTCGGCGCCATCATCACGGGGACCCTGATGGCCGTCTTCCTGGCCACCTCCGGCGGGGCCTGGGACAACGCCAAGAAGCTGGTCGAGGACGGCCACCACGGTGGCAAGGGCAGCCCCGCCCACGCCGCCACCGTCATTGGCGACACCGTGGGGGACCCGTTCAAGGACACCGCCGGACCGGCCATCAACCCCCTGCTGAAGGTGATGAACCTGGTCTCGCTGCTGGTTGCCCCGGCCATCGTCGAACTCAGCTTCGGCTCCCACGCCAACCTCGGCCTGCGGCTGGCCATCGCCCTGGTTGCACTGGCCGTCGTCATCATCGCGGTGTGGGTCTCGAAGCGCCGCGGCGTCGCCGTCGGCTCCGACGAGACGCCCCCCGACGCCCAGGTGCCGGAGGAGCCCGCCCCCGTGCCGTCGTCGGCGACCTGACTGCCACCGCCATGCCCACCCAGACGAACCACCGGATCACCGGACGACCAGGAGAAGCAAGCCGGCCCGGGGGCGGTTTGAAGGAGATCAAGCGGAGCGGACTGCGCCGAGGCCATTCAGCAGGGGTCTGTACTGCCTGCGGCTCTGACTCACATTCGGTGGTGACGTTGTGCCACTGTCGAGCTGCCGCAGCCTCGGAGTGCCCATCGTCGCCGTCGTAGCTGGTCGGCGGGCCCGTCGCCCGCCATACGGACTGGCGCACTTGGCCGTGGAAACTGTCCGAGGCCAACCGGAGCCGGCTGCCCGGAATGTCCCTGCAGGTCCCCTGGCCTGCTGATGTCATGGGCCGCCACCATCAACACGAAGCGTCGCCACCGCCCGTTCCCAGGAACTGGTGGAGCAATCCCGGCCGGCGACACCGTCACCGTCGCCAGGAGAGGCGGGAGTCCGATCAGGAGCGGCCGCCCGTGGCCGGGCCCGCCTGCCCGGCAGCGACCACCGGAGCGGAGACACCTCGCGGACGAGCCTCGACGGCCGGGTTCGGCCCGCGTAGGGACGTCCGGCCCTCCCCCACGGGACCAGGTGCCCCGGGCGCCGGCGTTCCGCCGAAGCGAGACTGGCGGTAGGCCGGTCGGCACCCGCCGATCCGGCAGGTGGTACTCAACCCTCTCCTCGCGGAGGCGATCACCATGACGCGACCGGTGCTGGCCGGAGTCGACGGTTCGAGCGAGAGCGACGCGGCCGCCGTCTGGGCGGCGGAGGAGGCCGAGCGCCGCGGATGCCCACTTCGGCTGGTCCATCTCTGGCCCTGGCTGGCCAAGGAGCACGACGTCGAAACGCCGGGCGGCGGCCTTCAGGCGGCCGCACAGGCGATGCTCGACCGCACCGCGGGCCTGGTCACGGCTGCCTACTCGAGCCTCGTGGTGGACACTGAGCTCTCCTTCGAGCAGGGCGCCGAGGGCCTGGCGGGGGTGGCCGGCGGAGCCGAGTTGCTGGTCATCGGCTCTCGCGGGCGCGGCGGGTTCTCGGGTCTGTTGGTCGGCTCCTTCAGCCTCGCCACGGCCGCGCACGCCGAGGTGCCGGTGGTCCTGGTCCGCGCCGGGGCGGCCGGCCCGGGCGGTGCGGCGACCGACGCGGGCGCTCCGGAGGTCGTCGTGGGGCTGGACGCGCGCTCCCCGGCGGACGCCGTCCTCGACTTCGCCTTCCAGGAGGCCGGCTTGCGGGGCGCCCGGTTGCGCGTGGTCCACGGCTGGGAGCTGCCGCCGGTCTGGCCGCACCCCGGCTGGGTCGCCCCACCTCCGGACACCCGCCTGTGGGAGCAGTCCGAGGCCCGGCTGCTCAGCCAGGCACTGCACGGCTGGCGCGAGAAGTACCCGGACACCGAGGTCGTCGAGACCGTCCGCTCGGGCGGAGCGGCGGCCGCCATCGTCAGTGGCTCCGGAGGTGCCGCCCTTGTGGTGGTGGGTCGGCGCAACCGGCCGCACCACGTCGGCATGCGCCTGGGCCCGGTCACCCACGCCGTCATCCACCACGCCCACGCCCCGACGGCCGTCGTCCCGCACGCCTGAGCGCCGTGCGCTCCGCCCGGCCAGCGGAGTCCGCCACCCGACCGGACCGATCGCGGGATGCCGTGGTCCGGCGAGGCCGGCCAGGTACCCGGGCCGCTCGGGCGGACATGCGCCGGGACGGCTGGCCCGCGATGAGGCACTGACCGAGCCTGGAGAGGTGGGGCGGCACGCCGGGGCTCATGGCCGCGGCATGCCGCGCGGAACGCGAGGCAATCGTGACGGTGTCCGAGCGTGTGCAGCGTGCGCCCGGTCGATCGTCGCTGGCATGGGTCCAATGGCCCCGGTCACCCGGGACGTCAGGACGCCGAGGGAGGGCGGGTGCCGGTGGCTCGCGGCCCTCGGGATCCCGATCCCCCGACGATCGCGACGGGGCAGGTCGCGTGATCGCGGCGCCGGCCGACCGATCCCGGGAGGCCCCGGTGAAGCCGTCGTAGCCGCGGTCGCCCACGACCAGGAAGGTGGCGCCGCCGACGGCTGCCGGACACTCCTCACCGGTCGGGGACGGACGACGGGACCTGGCCCGACGGCCGGCGCAGCCGCGCGGGCCCGCGGCCGCCGCATACCGTGTTGTCCGGGGAGGCGATCCGGCCGGCCACCTGGTCGGTGCGGCATTCAGCGGTGCGCCGTACCGCCGGGATCGGCGCCCGCGCGGGCCGGCGGCTGGCTGACGTCGGGCACGGGCTGCCGGGCGGGGTCGAAGCGGGTGTCGTCGGTGGTGTAGGCGAGGCTCTGACGAACGCCGACGACACCGTCGACCGAGCGGCACAGCCCCTCCAGGAGGGGGATGAGGCTCTTGCGCTCGACCGTGCCGGACAGGGTGACCACACCCTCATGGACGACGACACCGATGGCCTCGACAGCGCGGACGGGCAGCGAGAGCGCCTCGCCCAGCACCTCGTGGACGATCTCGGCGCGGATCTCGCGGTCGTCGCGCAGGAACGGCTGCAGCAGGTCGCACCGGCTCACGATGCCGACGAGCCGGTCCTCGGCCCCGAGCACGGGAAGCCGCTTGAGCCGTCTGCGGTGCATGACCTCGGCCGCCTCGGCCAGGCTCCACTGCGACCGCGCGGTCACCACCGGGGTGGTCATCAGACCGTCCGCGGTCATGGCCCGCGCGCGCGCCTGTTCGCGACGGCGCAGCCGGCCCAGCACCGACCGGTGGTCGTCCGTGTCCCACAGGCCGGCCTCCTTGCGGATCAGATCGGCCTCCGAGACGATGCCGAGGACGTGTCGCTGCTCGTCCACGATCGGGACGGCGGTGATGTCGTTGCGGTGGAACAGCTCCAGGATCTCCTTGAAGGTGCTCTCCGGCTGTGCGACGACGACGTCGTGGGTCATCACGTCGTGAACGGTGCGCCGGCGCATGGTCCAGCCCTGCCTTTCCGATCACCCCCGCCTTTGGTGTCGGGCGCATGCCGCCCAGTCACCACGGTGCACCCTGCTCGGGCCTCCCACAAGCGGCTCGGCGCACGCGGCCGGCGGCGGCGCGACTGGTCCGGTCGTAGCGTGGGAGAGTGCGGGAGTGGGTCGACGGCACAGGCGAGGTGAGCCATGCGGCATCGCACCGTGGAGGAGCTGATGACCCGCGAGGTGGTCAGGGTCTCACCGGAGAGCGGGTTCCGCGAGATCGCGGCGTTGCTGACCGAGTTCGGTGTCACCGCGGTACCGGTGGTGGACGCACTGGAACGGCCGGTGGGTGTGGTCTCGGAGGGCGACCTGATCCGGATGCAGGCGGTTCAGGAGGACCCCTCCGGCCTGTCGCCGCCACGGAGCCCCGCGGGGGTGCCGAGCGGCGTGGTGACCGCCAAGGACCTGATGACCAGCCCCGCGGTATGCGTGGTGCCGTCGGCCAGCGTGGTGGCGGCAGCCCGGTTGATGGACCGTCACCGGGTCAAGCGGCTGCCGGTGGTGGGTGAGGACGGCCGACTGGTCGGGTTGGTGAGCCGCCATGACCTCCTGCGGGTGTTCCTGCGCGACGATCAGTCGATCCGTCGCGAGATCGTCGAGGAGGTGCTCGGGCAGGTGGCCGGGGTGAGTCCGGCGGCGGTGGGGGTGGAAGTGGAGCAGGGGCGGGTGATCCTGAGCGGCACGATCGATCCGCCGTACCTGGTGCCGGTCGTGCTGCGGCTGTGCGGCGCGGTGGATGGAGTGGTATCGGTCGCCGACCGGACCGTGCCGCCCCACGTTCCGGCACGTCAGGCCGTGACCGGTGGAACGCAGGACGGAGCGACGAGCACCGGCAGCGCGTCCGGCGGAACGTCGACGATCCGCGCCAAGCGTTGGTCCCTACGGCTCGATCTGTTCGAGGAGGGTGACACCACCAAGGTGCACGCC
Organism: Kitasatospora sp. NPDC024654; assembly: GCF_055559155.1. Taxonomy (NCBI): domain Bacteria; kingdom Bacillati; phylum Actinomycetota; class Actinomycetes; order Kitasatosporales; family Streptomycetaceae; genus Kitasatospora; species Kitasatospora sp. NPDC024654. Next base: position 12,657 of record NZ_JBVHLF010000044.1, on the reverse strand, counting down.
GTGCTGGACACCGGCGACCGGACCCTGCAGAGCCGCACCGTCGCGCACCGCAACCCGCACGACGCCCCGGTGCCGGAGATCGGTGACGAGTACGCGGCCGGCCGAGCCCTGGCCGACCTCGGGCGGCAGTTGCTCCGCGCCGGCCGGGAGGACTCCGGCGCCGGCGGCTCGGCGCTCTGAGCGAGACCGAATCTCCAGGCTCCGCATGTGACCGGCAGTCGGCCAACAGTGGAGCCCGCTCGGGTGACCGACGAGCTCCGGCCGGACAACGGCGGGAACTCCGGCCGTCAACCCGGCGCGGCGTCGTCCGTGCGCACGGCGCGCCCGCTGAGCTGGTCAGGCTTGATCCGCAGCCACAGGTCACGCTCGCCGCCCGCCCAGGGGTCCGGGGTGCCGGCTTGCCGGAGATGGGCGAGTGCGGGCCGGTCGTCGATCCGCTGGGCGGTGCCGACCGCCAGCACGCTCCAGCCCGTGCGCAGCATCTCGTCGATCCGGTCTACCTCGAAGGCGACGCGCTCGTCGAGGGCTGCGGCCAGGCTGCTGTCAGGGGCGGTGCGGAAGATCAGCGTGCCGTCGAGCACCCAGTAGTTGACGGGCAGGACCACCGGGCCGGCGGACGTGGTCAGGGCGACCCGGCCGATTCCGCCGGTTGCCAGCCGCTTCCAGCACTCCGCCTTGGGCAGGGCCTCCAGCACCGGGTGCGCGGCGGCCCGGCCCTGGCCGGGTGGCAGATCGACACCACCGCCGAGCAGCTGCTCGGCGGTGGTGTCGAGGACTGCGGCCAGCCTGTTGAGCGCGCCCCGATCGGGAGTGGCCGGCGAACTCTCCAGGTACTCCAGGTACGGCACCGCCATCCCGGCCCGATCGGCGGTCTCCTCAGGACCCAGCCCCACCTGCTCCCGCCTCCTTGCGATCCGTCGCCCCACGTCGCCGGGGTCTTTCGGCCTGGCCGGGCGCGGGCCCTCGCGCGTGGGTTCCTCGGACGCGGCCGGCTCGTCCGTGCCGGTTTCGGCGGCCCGCCGCGCGGCCTGCTCCGGCGCTCGGTCGGGTCCCTGGCCGGCGAAGTGGTGCAGATGCGTGTCCGGACCGGGGAAGAACGTGGTGGTGCGACCGGTGTCCGACCAGCGGACGTCCCAGGGCGGCTCGCCGTCCGGGTGGTGCAGTGCCATCACCCTTCCGTCCCGGCGCGCGCTGCCGGCACGGGTGCCCTCCACGATGACCCGGTCTCCGATGGTGGCCTTCATGGCGGCCTCCCTGCGGGGTTCTGATGTTCGAGGACGGAGGCGGCCCCGCCTGCCGTCACTCCCAGGAGAACAAAGACCGGCCGCGCCCGCCAGGGCCGACCGAGCCGGTGTGACGGGTGGGGCAGGGCCACTTCCGCCGCCCATCCCCGTGGCCGGTCGGCTTCGAGAAGGGCCGACATGCCCAGACTGCGGGTGGCCCTCTCCACGGTGGACCTGTCCAACACGTTCGCCACCGGCCGCAACGCCGACACGCCGTGGTGTGCGTCACCTCCGGCCTGCTGCGCCGACTGGTGATCCCGGAGCAGGAGGGCGTGCTCACCCATGAGCTGTCCCACGTCGCCCACCGCGACATCGCCGTGATCACGGTCGCCTCGTTCCTGGGAGTCCGGGCTGTGTTCCCGGCCCGCTTCACGTTCTACTCCGAGCTGTTCGGTGGGCGAGGCCGCAACGCAGGCGTTCAACCCCTTCCTCCTCGCCCCGCCCTCGGCGAGAAGAGCCGGCCCCGCCGCCCTGTTCTCCACCCACCCGAGTCTGGAACGCCACCTTGAGGAGCTTGCGGAGGATCTCGGCCGAGCTGGGTCGCAGGGCCCGGCCCGGAGAGGACGCCTGCTCGCCGCTGAGGTCGTGCTCGCACGGTGCTGCCCGGCCTCGTGGTCGCCGGGATGCCGGCCCGCGCGCAACCGAGCCGTCCCGAGGCCGAAGACCACGTGCGCCCACCCGGGATCCGTCCGGCGGTCGAGGCCACACTCGGGTCTGAGCCCGGTCCGGAAGCACTCCCTGGCCGGCGTGGTCCGATCCGCCAGTCTTCAACGTTTGCGAGGCTTCGAGGCGGTTTGCGGGGCGCGGAGGGCGAGGACGGCCATGTCGTCGTGCCCGTCACTGGGGTGGTGGTCGACGAGGGCTTGCGCGAAGTCCTGCAGTGGCAGGGCGGCGTGGGTGATGGCGAGGGCGGCGAGGCGTTCCAGGCCCGCCTCAACCGGGTGCTTGGGATGCTCGATGAGGCCGTCGGTGAAGAAGACCACGGTCGCTCTGACCGGCAGAGGGTGTGTGTGATCGTGGCGTTGCTGGGCGGGGTCGACACCGAGGGGCAGGTCGGGGTCGGCGTTCAGGTACCGGGCCCGGCGGTCTGCGGTGAGCAGCAACGGCGGAGGGTGGCCTGCGCTGCTCCAGCGCACCGTCCACGCGTGGCCTGCGGGTTCGATGCGGGCCACGCAGGCAGTGGTGACCGGATTCTCGGTAATATGTGGGCGACCCAGAACGCGAGCCAGACAGCGGTGTTGGCCGCCTGACCGGCGGGAGCCCTCCGGACGCCGAGGAGGCGCAGGACTACTGCGGTGGCCGGCTCGCGCAGGGCCAGGGAGAGCGCGGACCAGATCGCAAGGGCGGTGTTGAGGGCGAGCTCCGGAAGGAAGAAGTCCCCGGCTCGACCGCCGTGGTGCACCGATGCGGCGGCGAGCAGCACAGCGCCGAAGGACACGGCGACGGGCCTCGTTCCTTCGCGGCGCGCGAGCCGGACCAGGGCGACGGCGGCGGCCACCGCCGACGCAGCTGCCAGTGCCACCTCCTGGCGCCCACGGGCGAGCGCGAGCGCGCCGAGGAACGCCATCGGGGGCAGGGCCGAGTGCAGTCCGGCGCGCCTCCTGAGCTGTGCCCACCTGTGCGTTCCGGACAGCTCTTCCTCGTCCATCAGTGGCCTCCTCGCCGGTCGTGGCCGATCTTGCCGATCAATCCACTGGGCACACTATTGCACTCATAGTGCAATAGTGTTCCATGTGCATCCCTCTCTCGAATCGGAGCGACCATGACCACGACAGCACGAGCGGACGGCCCGGGCGGCCTGACGGACATCGACGGTGACGACTTCGCGGACGCGGACCGCGGCTTCGTCGCCCGGCTGGACCCGTGCCTGGTCCGGGACGCCGAGGGCGGCGTGGTGTGGGACAACGACGCCTACGCCTTCCTCGCCGAGCCCTGCCCGCCCACCGCGAACGCCTCGCTGTGGCGGCAGAGCCGGCTGACCAGCCGTCAGGGGCTGTACCAGGTGGTGGACCGCGTCTACCAGGTCCGCGGCCTGGACCTGTCCAACATCACCTTCGTCGAGGGCGACCGCGGGGTACTGGTGATCGACCCGCTGATCAGCGCGGAGGTCGCGGCGGCGGCGCTGGCCCTGTACCGCGAGCACCGCGGACCGCGGCCGGTCACCGGGGTCCTGTACACCCACAGCCATGTCGACCACTTCGGCGGCGTGCACGGGGTGGTCGACCGGGCGGCGGTGGCGGCCGGCGAGGTGCCGGTACTGGCGCCGGCCGGGTTCCTGGAGCACGCCGCCGGGGAGAACGTGATGACCGGCCCGGCGATGACCCGCCGCGCGGCCTACATGTACGGCGCGGCACTGCCCAAGGGCCCGGCCGGGCAGATCGGTTGCGGCCTGGGCCAGGCCACCTCGCTCGGCTCGGTCGGCCTGATCGCCCCGACCGTGGACATCACCACGACCGGCCAGCAGGAGGTGGTGGACGGCGTCCGGCTGGTCTTCCAGCTCACCCCGGGCACCGAGGCGCCGGCCGAGATGAACATCCACTTCCCCGAGCTGCGGCTGCTCTGCGTCGCCGAGAACGCCTGCCACACCCTGCACAACGTGCTGACACTACGCGGGGCCCTGGTGCGTGACCCGAGCGCCTGGGCGCGCTACCTCACCGAGACCATCCGCCTGTTCGCGGACACCACCGACACCGTCTTCGCCTCGCACCACTGGCCGACCTGGGGCGCCGACCGGGCGCTGCACTTCCTGGAGCAACAGCGCGACGCCTACGCCTACCTGCACGACCAGTCGGTCCGAATGATCAACGCCGGCCTGACCGGCGCCGAGATCGCCGAGGAGCTGCGCCTGCCACCGGCGTTGGAGCGCGCCTGGCACGTGCGGGGCTACTACGGCACGCTGAGCCACAACGCCAAGGCGGTCTACCAGCGCTACATGGGCTGGTTCGACGCCAACCCGGCCCACCTGTGGCCACACCCGCCAGTCGAACAGGCCCGCCGCTACGTCGAGTTCATGGGCGGCGCGGACGAGGTGGTACGCAAGGCGCGGACCTGCTTCGGGGCCGGCGACCTGCGCTGGGTAGCCGAGGTGCTGGGCCACGTGGTGTTCGCCGAGCCCGAACACGCCGCCGCACGCGAGCTGCAGGCCGAGACCTTCGAACACCTAGGCTGGGGCGCCGAATCCGGCCCTTGGCGCAACTTCTACCTGACCGGCGCCGCCGAACTGCGCGACGGTGTCATCGCGATGCCCGACCGCACCTCCACCGACGTCCTCGCCGCGCTCACCGCCGAGCAGGTCTTCCAGTCGATGGCCGTGCGGATCAACGGTCCGCGCGCCGCCGGACGCCGACTGCTGCTGCGCTGGGAGTTCACCGACACCGGCGAGACCTGGAGCCTACTGCTCTCCAACGGTGCCCTCACCCCGATGCGGGGCGAGCCACCGCGCGGCGAAACCCCGACCGCCACCCTCACGTTGGCCCGCACCACGCTCGACTCCGTGCTCGGGCGGACCACGACCTTCGCCGACGAGATCGTCGCCGGACGGCTGATGCTGGCGGGCGACGCGCAGGCGCTGCTGGAGTTCGGCACCTTCCTCGACCGGCCGGATCCGAACTTCGCCATCGTGATGCCCTGACCCCGGCTCCGGCGACGTGCCGCGCGCCACCCCGGAGTGCCGCGAGGGTACCGGCCACCGTCCGGCCGGCGCCCTCGCGGTGGTCGACGCGTCTTGTGACTGGTGGCCGGGCGCGGGCGCCAGGGGCGCACCGCGCGCCGACGGCCACATGCGGCAGGGGCCTGCCGCGCGCCCGTTTCGGCCCTGGCGGCTCGCTCAGCCGACGGGATCCGCTTCGTCGGCCGACCCCAGCAAGGCGAGCACGGTGACCTCCATGGCGTGACGGGCCTCCTCGGGGCTCAGACCCATGGTCCGCCAGTGGTGCCAGGCGCTCCAGGTCGTGACGGCGTCCAGTCCGTTGAGCAGGTCGGTGCGCCGACCCTCGGGTAGGCGGTCGAGTTCGGTGGCGAAGACCTCGGTCAGCCGCAACCGGCCGAAGTCCAGCATCTGCCGCACGACCTGCTGGACCCGCTCGGAGGGGTCGTCCAAGCGGGCGATCGCGACCCGGGTGGGGGTGAGCCACTCCAGCAGGCGCGCGCGCTGCTCGGCCAGTGCCGCCGCCCGCTCCGCCCGCGGCCCCCCGGTCGGCAAGGGGCGGACCTGCGAGGTCAGTTGGTCGAGTCTGCGGGTGATGGCGGCATCGGCCAGCTGGGCCATGTCGTCGAAGTGGTGGAACACCAGCCGGCGGGAGACCCCGGCACGCTCGGCGATCCGCTCCGCGACGAACTTGGTCTCCCCCTCCTCCAGCAGGGCGAGCATCGCGTCGGCGATCCGCTCGCGCGTCTGCCGGCCACGCTCGGTGCGGCCGTCCACCGTGTGGCCGGCCTCGGATGCGGATGACGAATTGCGGCGCATCGACCCCTCTTCCCTCGAGTTGACATGGTTGCACTCCCGATGCAAGTCTAACGCTGCACTCAGAGTGCAATTAGTTTGGCTTCGGCGTCGGTCCGTCCACTCCCGACACCGTTCGAATCCGAAGGGGCCGCAGGCCGATGTTCATCACCGTGGGACGCTGGTGCGCCCGCAGGCCCAAGCGGGTCGTGACGGCGTGGCTGCTCCTGCTCGCCACCGCGCTCACCGCCGTCCTCCACTACGGCCAGGTCACCAGCGAGGACGTCACTCTGCCCGGCAGCGACAGCCAGGCGGCGACGAACGTCGACAACCTGGCTTTCCCCGGCTCCCCCTCCGGGCAGCAGCCGCTCGTCCTGCGCGATTCGCCCGCCGCGCCCCGGCTGGACGCCACCGCCCAGCGCACGGCGGTCGAACGGACCGCCCAGGCCATCGCCCGGGTGCCCCACGTGGTCGGCGTCACCAACTTCCTGGTCCCCGCCGACCAGTCCGCGCTCAGCGCCGACGGCCACACCGGCTACCTCTCCATAACCCTCGACATGCCGGCCCGCGACATCACCGCCGCCACCACCTCGGCCATCGTCGCGGCCGCGGCACCGGCCACCGCGGCGGGCATCCAGGCCACCCCTGGCGGCAACCTGGCGACCGCCGCCGACCAGCGGCCGACGGACTACAGCGAGGTCATCGGCCTGGCCGCAGCGCTGATCGTCCTCCTCCTCGCCTTCCACAACCTCGTGGCGGCCGGACTGCCGCTGCTCGCCGGGGGCATCGGGCTCGGCATCACGCTGCCCGTGATCGGCCTGGTCGGCCACCTGATGGACATACCGTCCGCCGGGCAGACCCTCGCCGCCATGGTCGGCTTGGGCGTCGGCATCGACTACACGCTCTTCTGCCTGACCCGCTTCCGTGATCTGCGGGCCGGTGGCGTCCCGGTCGAGGAGGCCGCCTCCCGCACCACCGCGGGCTCCGGCAAGTCGGTGGCCTTCGCCGGCAGCTCCATCGTCGCCGCCCTGGCCGGCCTCTGCCTGGGCCGGCTCCCCCTGCTGTACGCGCTGGCCCTGGCACCGGCGATCGCCGTCCTGGTCGCCATGGCGGTGAACCTGACCCTGCTGCCCGCCGCCCTCGCCCTGCTGGGCCACCGGCTGGGCACCGGCCGACCGCCGGGCGCCCCCGCCGACCGGCCGCGCGGCTGGGCCGCGGTCGCACGGGCCGTCACGGCCCGGCCCTGGAGAGCATTGGCGGCGGCCCTCGCCCTGCTGACCCTCCTCGCGCTGCCCGCCACGCGGCTGACGTTCGGCCAGATCGACGCCGGCGCCAACGCCCCGGGTACCGACAGCCGTACCGCCTACACCCAGCTGGCCGACGCGTTCGGGCCCGGCGTCAACGGACCGCTCCAGGTCACCGACACCCTGCCTACCCCGGCCACCGGCTCGACGGACCCGCGTCTCACCTCCTTCACCAGCGCGCTGCGGCAGACCCGGGGCGTGGCCTCGGTCAGCCCCGCGCAGCTCGCCGTGGACGGCTGGCACGCCCGCTGGCAGGTCACCCCGACCACCGCCCCCTCCGATCCCGCCACCACCAGCCTGGTGCACCGGCTCCGCGCCACCACCCTGCCCGCCGCCACCGCGGGCAGCGGGCAGACCACCCACGTCGGCGGTGTCCCGGCGGCACAGGCCGACCTCAACGACCGGATCGCCTCACGCATGCCGCTGATCATCGGATTCGTGCTCACCGTCGCGGCGTTCCTGCTGCTGCTCGCCTTCCGCTCCCCGCTGGTCGCGGCCAAGGCGGCCGCAATGAACCTGCTGGCGGTCGGTGCGTCCTACGGCATCCTGACGGCCGTCTTCCAGGAAGGCCACGGCGCACACCTGATCGGGCTGCACAGCGCCGTCCCCGTCCCGGGCTACGTCCCACTACTCATGTTCGCCGTGCTCTTCGGCCTGTCCATGGACTACGAGGTGTTCCTCCTCAGCGCGATCCGCGAGGCCTACCTCCGTCACGGCGACAACCGGCAGGCGGTGGTCACCGGCCTGGGCAGCACCGGACGGATCATCACCTCGGCCGCACTGATCATGGTCAGCGTCTTCCTCAGCTACCTGCTGAACGACGACCCCGTGGTGAAGATGTTCGGCATCGGCCTGGCGAGCGCCGTCATGCTCGACGCCACCGTCGTCCGCGGCACCCTGGTGCCCGCGACCATGGCCCTGCTCGGCCGGGGCAACTGGTGGCTGCCGCGCTGGCTCGACCGGATCCTCCCGCACCTCGACATCGAAGGCGACGGGCAGCCTGACCACACCAGTGACGAAGCCCCGTCATCCCCGGCGACCGGCAAGGCACCGCAACCCCTCCCAGCCGTCAGCGTGTGAACGTTCCCGCGGACAAAGGCAGCCAAGCCCCGCCTACGCCAGCACGGCAGGCCCCGGGCACACGGTGCCGACGAGCACCGACCGGCAGCGGCGCACCGGCCAGCAGCCTGGACAGCGACCCGGCCCGCCAGTCGAAGTGGCCGCCGTCGACTGGCTACGCCCGCGGTCACCCGCGCAGCACCCGACCGAGCCGGCCTGTCCCTGTTCGTCCTGCTCTCCCTTCCTGTTCACCCCTCCCTCAAGACCAGGAGCCTTCGTGCACGTGAAGCTTCGCCGCGGCCTGCCGACCCTCATGGCCCTCGGCATCGCCGCCGGCACCACGGTCATCACCGCACCCGCCGCACTCGCCGACCCCGACTGTGGCCAGGCGCCGGTCCAGTACTCCGTCGACGGCGGCACCCAGTGGACGATCAGCCCCACGATGCCAAGCGAGTCCGGCACCGTGCAGGTCCGGCTGGCCGGCAATCCGTCCCCCGGCTGTGACTACGACGTCTCGCTGGCCTCCTACTCGACGCAGGGGCCGACCTGGTCCACCTCCGGGACCCAGACCTTCCTGGGATGGGCGACCACGACGCTCAACCGCAGCAACTACCGGGCCACGCTGGACGTCAGCGCCCACATGCCCCCGTGCTACGGAGAGATCGCGCTCTACGGCCTCGGCGAGAAGTACGACGGCAGCGACAGCGATCACCCCATGCCGCACTACCCGGACGACCCGTTCTCCGGCCTGATGATCGCCTCCTGGAACGGCGGCACGGCCTGCGCGCCGAAGCCCTCAAACAGCCCGACCAATCCGGAACCGTCCCCATCAGGACCGACCGCCTCGTCCGCTTCCCCGAGCACCGCGTCCTCACCTGCTGCCCCATCTGCCCCGCAGAGCACGGCCGCCTCCCATCCGGCTGTTCCGACAGCCCCGGCCACCACGACCCAACCGTCTCCCGAACCCACACCGGCACTGGCCTTCACCGGCAGCAACGGCGACCAACTCGCCACCACTGCCGCCGTCGGCGGGGCACTACTCGGCGCCGGCGCCGCGGCCGTGGTCATCACCCGCCGCCGTGCCAGGCACCGCTGAACACCGACGTGCTTCCGGTGGTAACGGATCGCACACGCCAGCGGCGTGTGCGATCACGATCCTCGCGAGCGCCGAGACTTCCCTGTCGCTCGGCCTGAGCGCCGTCCCCGAGGCCGTCGACATCGCGGATCGGCGGAAAGAAGCCCTGCCGGGTTGTTTCGTCCTCGTCGGCCGCCACAAGGTCTCACTCGTCACCGAACACGGCCTGGAGCAGGTCGACGGCTCTGTGTGCGCCGTGCTCCGCGGCGAGGGAACCCATGACGCGACCCCTGCTGGGGGCGGTGCGCGACGATGAAGCCCGCACGCCCGATCCGTTCAGCACCGGCGTCATCGGCCGAGCGTCTGCGCCGGATCCGGCGCAGACGCTCGGTCTGAAAGCGCCCCTAAGTAGTCCTCATGCCGAATCCACTGACCGGGCAGAGGAGTTGATCCGCGAAGCCATCGAGATCAACGGCATCGTTCCCCACTCGTGCACGCCGACCGCAGCACCTCGACGACCAGCAAGAAGGTCTCCCAGCTGCTGATCGACCTCAACGTCGCCCGAACCCACTCCGACCCCAAGGTCAGCAGCGACAACCTCTACAGCGAGGCCCACTTCAAGACAAGCGAACACCCCGTCGACTTCCCCGAACGGTTCACCTGTCTGGCACACGCCCGTGAGTGGATGGAGGCGTTCACCGTCAACTACGACCACGAGCACCGCCGCTCCGGGATCGGCCCCCACACTCCGGCACCGAGACCGCCCGGCTCATGGCCGTCGACGGTCAGAGTTCCACAGGCACGCGTCACGACCTTGACCGCCCCGGCGTCGACGCTGGACTTGACGACTGCCCGGTCTCCGCCAGTCAGCGGCGCCGGGCCTCGGGCCATCCGGCCCACCAGGTGACCCGGTGGGCCCTTGGCCGTGAGCCGTCGCCCGGTGCAGGCTTGCCACAGGAGCCGAGACAAGGAGGCGTCATGACCGAAACGAAGGCCGGCGAAGCACGGATCGTCGTGGGAGTGGACGGCTCCGGGCCGTCCCTGGGTGCTCTCCGCTGGGCAGCCAGGCAGGCACAGCTGACGCACGGCGTCGTACAAGCCGTGATCGCCTGGGAACCGCCGCCGTTCTCCGGCCTGTACACCTGGCATCCCGACCCCGCCGACCCGGATTTGGACGCGCAGGCACGCCAGGTGCTGACCCGGGCCGTGGACCAGGCCCTCGGCCAGGAGCGGTCCGTGCCGGTCAGCACCCTGGTGGCCTGCGGGAACCCGTCCGAGGTTCTACTCAAAGCAGCCGAAGGGGCGTCCCTCCTGGTCGTCGGAAACCGTGGGCACGGCGGCTTCACCGGCGCACTGCTGGGGTCCGTTGGACAACACTGCACCCAACACGCGCCCTGCCCAGTAGTGATCATGCGTGGCGACACGGACAGCCAGACCTAGCTCAGTAACCGGCAACCGACCTGGTAATCGTGGTCACCGCGGTGGTCGGGGTTGCCGGCTCATGCTGGCGGGGTGGGTGGTTGGGGTATACCAGGTCGGGAAGCGGGCGCGAGTGGGCCGTGGGCCGAGCCCGGTCAGGCGATCGCTGTGGCGAGTCCGACGGTTGCGATGTGAAGGGCAACGGCACCCTCCGCACCATCGGCCAGGGCAAACAGCCGTACAGACGGCCCGCTGCGGACCCTGCGGAAAACAGATCGAGCGTACGGCGGGAGGGCCGTAGCATACCCGGCATGTCGAACGTGAACTCCCAGGCCGGCCCTGAGTCGCTCCAGCAGCGGCTCAGGGCGGCGCTGCCGGCTGCCCTGCGGGCCCGGGACAAGGTGGCACTGGCCGTACTCCGCTCCACCCTGGCGGCCATCGAGAATGCTGAGGCCGTCGAGCTGCCCGCGATGCCCGGCGGCGGCCTGGCGATCGAGCAGACCCCAGTGGGCGTCGGCGCGGCCGAGGCACCCCGGCGGGAGCTGACCGAGGCCGAGGTCGAGCGGATCGTCCGAGCCGAACTGGCCGAACGAGAGGCCGCCGTCCAGGCCTACGACCAGGCCGGCCAGCCGGCCCAAGCCGAGCAACTGCGCACCGGGATGCGCGTTCTCTCCACGCATCTGCTCGACCCCGCGACCGCTGAGCATGCCTAGGAGCGTGTCTCAGCAACCGGCAACCCGCGTACGGATCGTGATCATTCATACGGGATGATCCCGCTATGCGTGATCCGGAGGGGCTGTCCGAGGCCGAGCGGGTCGAGCCAGAGCAGCCGCAGGCACGTGCGGCGATGGTGGACAAGAAGTTCCGGGTGTTCGAACCGGGCCAGGTGCTGCTGCCGCCGTCACTGGACGGCCGGCTGCCCGAGGACCACCCGGCTCGGTTTGTCGCCGAGTTGGTCGACGAGGTGCTCGAACCTGTCACCGATCCTGGCCGACTACACCGGGAAGCGGGGCTTTCCGCCGTACGACCCACGCCTGATGGTCCGCCTGCTGATCTACGGCTACACCACCGGGGTGCGCTCCTCCCGGGCGATCGAGCGCCGCTGCGTGGACGACGTCGCGTTCCGGTTCCTGGCCGCCGACCAGGCCCCGGACTTCGATGGTGTCCCACCGAGTGGTGTAGCCGATCAAGGCGGCAAAAGCGCAGTTCACGACCGGAATCCCGGCTTCGGGAACCCCGTCTGGGCTGACAAGGCGTCAGCCTGTGGGCTTCAGTCCGAGGGCGCCGTCCGGTCTCCCGGCAGCTGCGCACCTGTGAAGCTTTGAGGCAAGATCGGCTACACCACTCGGCGGGACACGACCCGGACTTCCGCTCGATCGCCCGGTTCCGCCGTCGCGATCTGGATGCCCTCGCTGACCTGTTCTTCCAATCGCTCCACCTCGCGCAGAAGCTCGGCATGGTCAAGATGGGCCGCGTCGCCCTGGACGGCACGAAGCTGGAGGCCAACGCCTCCGACTCTGCTGCGCTATTCGGTCATGCCGTGAGTGTGTGGCTGAGGCGGGTGGGGCGTCTTCGGTGCTCCAGTGGGCGTCGAGGCGGATGATGTTGAGGGGGGTACCGGCTTAGCCAGGTGGACCCCAGGCGGACGCCTCGCCGACGCCTCACCCTCCCCTCTGTGGGGGGGATCAGCCGCCTAATGGGACTCGACGGGCCGTGAGCGAGACTGCGGTCCGTAGCCGCCAGCGGGTGAGCACTCCAGCCGCCGGAGCCACTGCGAGCTCTGGTGTCAGACCGTGCCCCCGCTGGTCGGCCGGGAGGCCTGACCGCTAATGGGATGGCGTGCCCGCCGAGTGGTCGGGCGTGAGCACTGGATCCATTAGGGCGCGAGCTGTGCCTTCCGCAGGCTGCGCATCATGACCGGACGAGGGCGAAGGGGCGGGTGCTGGTGCTGTTCATCGGTGACGACTGGGCCGAAGATCACGTGCGCCACGAGGCGCTTGAAGTCGAGTGGGGGTGAGAGGCCCTTGCCTCCTGGCCGTCGCAGCGGCTGGGGGAAGCTGAGGACAGCCTGATCCG
>NZ_JBVHLF010000043.1:55753-69838 GCF_055559155.1 Kitasatospora sp. NPDC024654 | reverse complement strand
CCCCCCCCCCCCCCCCCCCCCCCCCCCCCCCCCCCCCCCCCCCCCCCCCCCCCCCCCCCCCCCCCCCCCCCCCCCCCCCCCCCCCCCCCCCGCTGGCCGTACGGCCGGGGACTACGCCTCCGGGGCGGCCGGGCCGGTCCCGTCGGCCGGGGTGTCGGCCTCGTCCACCGCGGCCGACTCGTCGCCGCTCAGCAGCCGGCTGAGCTGGCCGCCCAGGATCCGCTTGAACTTGCGCTGCTGGAGCCGGCCGCGGTCCAGCACCGCGACCTCCAGCTGCTCCGGGGTGAGCGCCCGCGGCGTGCCACCGTTGGGGTCCCGGGCGAGCGAGTCCACGGCCAGCCGGAGCGCCTCGGCCAGGCTCATCCCGGACCGGTGCCGCTGGCCCAGGTAGTTGCCGATCGAGTCGGCGTTGCCGCCGACCACGACCGAGTTCTTCTCGTCCACCACGGAACCGTCCGGGGTGAGCCGGTAGATCTGGTCGTCCTCCGCGGTGCGGCCCACCTCGGCGACGATCAGCTCGACCTCGTACGGCTTCTCGCCGACCGAGGAGAAGATGGTGCCCAGCGTCTGGGCGTAGACGTTGGCCAGCCCACGGGCCGTCACATCGGCCCGGTCGTAGGAGTAGCCGCGCAGATCGGCGTAGCGCACGCCGCCGATCCGCAGGTTCTCGAACTCGTTGTAGCGGCCGACCGCCGCGAAGGCGATCTTGTCGTAGATCTCCGAGACCTTGTGCAGCGCCCGGGAGGTGTTCTCGGCGACGAAGACGATGCCGTCGGCGTAGGTGAGCACGACCACGCTGCGGCCGCGCGCGATGCCCTTGCGGGCGTACTCCGCGCGGTCCGCCATGGCCTGCTGAGGCGAGACGTAGAACGGTGTGGACACCGGCGGTCGTCCCCTTCTGTCAGGTGGGTGAGTGGGTGGGGGCCCTGGCGGACTAGAGCAGGGGGGCCTGCGGCCCGTTGGGGTGGGTGAGTCGCCGGTCCGTGATCGAGACCGCGATCCGCGCCACCTCGTCGTCGGACAGCCTGCGGAAGCCGTCCTCGGTGATCAGCGAGACGATCGGGAAGATCCGCCGGGCGAGGTCCGGACCGCCGGTCGCCGAGTCGTCGTCGGCCGCGTCGTAGAGCGCCTGGACCACCAGGGTGGCGGCCTCGTCGCCGGTCAGGTCCTCCCGGTAGAGCTTCTTCAGCGAGCCGCGGGCGAAGAGCGAGCCGGAGCCGATGGCCGCGAAGCCCCGCTCCTCGGACCGGCCGCCCGTGACGTCGTAGGTGAAGATCCGGCCGCGGCCGAGGTCGAGGTCGTAGCCGGCGAAGATCGGCACCACGGCCAGGCCCTGCATCGCCATGCCAAGGTTGCCCCGGATCATGGTGGTCAGCCGGTTGGCCTTGCCCTCCAGGGAGAGCACGGTCCCCTCGATCTTCTCGTAGTGCTCCAGCTCGAGTTGGAAGAGCCGGACCATCTCCACCGCGAGCCCGGCGGTGCCGGCGATGCCGACCGCGCTGTACTCGTCGGTGGGGAAGACCTTCTCGATGTCGCGCTGGGCGATCACGTTGCCCATGGTGGCCCGCCGGTCACCGGCGATCACCACCCCGCCGTCGAACACCGCCGAGACGATGGTGGTCCCGTGCGGCGCCTCGACGCTCAGCCCCTCGGGGAGCGTCCGCCGACCGGGCAGCAGTTCGGGCGAGTGGTCCGCCAGGAACTCGATGAACGAGGAGGACCCGGGGGTCAGGAAGGCAGCCGGTAGACGCCCGGTGCCGCGAGTGTTGGCTTCCACACGATTCCTTCCAGATGAGTCGGCGGCCCGCCGAAGTGCCTCGGGCCGGTCCCTCGGCCTTTCCCGGTGCCGCACTGCGGGCGAAGCGGAGGACGCCACGGACCCTACCCGTTTCCCGGCCGTGATCCACATGCTCGGCCCACCCGGCCCGACGACGCACCGCTCGGCGTCGCCACAGACCGCGCCGCAGGCGCGACCAGGCGCCTGCAGCGCGGGAAGAGTGCTCGGCAATGCTTTTCCGCATTTCGGGCGATGTGCCCGGAATGCGATTCCTGGGCGCCTTACTGTCCACCCTTCTGGACAAATCCGCGTACGAAGTCCTCGGCGTTGGACTCGAGGACTTCGTCGATTTCGTCCAGTACCGCGTCAACGTCGTCGCTCAGCTTTTCCTGGCGTTCCTTGAGCTCCTCGGACTGCTGCGCCTCCGCTACCTGTTCCTCGGTCTCCTCCGAGGAGCGGTTCGCCCGCTGCTGGCCGCCGCCGGTGTCCTTGGTCGCCATGTCCCTCACCCCGCTCGCATTCGTCTGGCACGGTTGGTCGGAGCCTGTTGCTCAGACCCTATACACCGGGTGGCGACAAGCGCTGCCCGTTTGCGTGGTGTCTGCGGCTCACGCCACGGGCACCGGGTCGGACGGTCCGCCCCACTCTCTTCAACGCCGGAACGTCACCTGGATGATTCCCCTCCACCGGGTCGTTCACCCGTGGTGTGTGATCGCTCACCCGCCGGAGAGGACCCGGACCAGGTCCTCCGCGGTGCGGCAGCGGTCCAGCAGTTCCTTGACGTGGTTGCGGGTGCCGCGCAGCGGCTCCAGGGTGGGCACCCGTTGCAGCGAGTCACGACCGGGCAGGTCGAAGATCACCGAGTCCCAGGAGGCCGCCGCGACGTGCTCGGCGTACTGCTCCAGGCAGCGCCCGCGGAAGTAGGCACGGGTGTCCTCCGGCGGCTGATGGACCGCCCGGGCGACCTCGTCCTCGGTCACCAGCCGGTCGAACCGGCCACGCGCGACCAACCGGTTGTAGAGGCCCTTCTCCGCCCGCACGTCGCTGTACTGCAGGTCGACCAGGTGCAGCCGCGGGTTGTCCCAGTCCAGCCCGTCCCGCTGCCGGTAGCCCTCCAGCAGCTCCCGCTTGGCGATCCAGTCGAGCTGCCGGGACAGGCTCATCGGGTCACGCTCGAGCCGGCCGAGCACGTCCTCCCAGCGGGCGAGCACGTCCTTGGTCTGCTCGTCGGCGTCGTGGCCGTAGCGGTCCTCGACGTACTTGCGGGCCAGCTCGCAGTACTCCATCTGGAGCTGCACGGCGGTCAGCTTGCGACCGCTGCGCAGCGCGATCAGCTGGCGCAGCTCGGGGTCGTGGGAGATCCGGTGCAGGGTCCGGACCGGCTGGTCGACGGCGAGGTCGACCGCGATGAACCCCTCCTCGATCATCGCCAGCACCAGCGAGGTGGTGCCGAGCTTGAGGTAGGTGGAGATCTCGGAGAGGTTGGCGTCGCCGATGATCACGTGCAGCCGGCGGTACTTCTCGGCGTCGGCGTGCGGCTCGTCCCGGGTGTTGATGATCGGCCGCTTGAGCGTGGTCTCCAGGCCGACCTCGACCTCGAAGTAGTCGGCCCGCTGGCTGATCTGGAAGCCGTTGGCGGAGCCGTCCTGCCCGATGCCCACCCGCCCGGAGCCGGTGACCACCTGGCGGGAGACGAAGAAGGGCGTGAGGTGGCGGACGATGTCGGCGAACGGGGTGGCCCGCTGCATCAGGTAGTTCTCGTGGGTACCGTAGGAGGCGCCCTTGTTGTCGGTGTTGTTCTTGTACAGGTGGATCTGCTGCCCGTTGGGCAGCTCCAGCGCCCGGGCGGCGGCCTCGGCCATGATCCGCTCGCCGGCCTTGTCCCAGAGCACCGCGTCGCGCGGGTTGGTGACCTCGGGCGAGCTGTACTCGGGGTGGGCGTGGTCCACGTAGAACCGGGCGCCGTTGGTCAGGATGATGTTGGCGAGGCCGATGTCCTCGTCGGTGAGCTGGCTGGCGTCCGCCACCTCGCGGGCGAGGTCGAAACCCCGGGCGTCCCGCAGCGGGTTCTCCTCCTCGAAGTCCCAGCGGGCGCGACGCGCCCGGTGCATCGCCGCCGCGTAGGCGTTGACGATCTGGGACGAGGTGAGCATGGCGTTGGCGTTGGGGTGCCCGGGCACGGAGATCCCGTACTCGGTCTCGATGCCCATCACGCGCCTTACGGTCATGCGGCCCTCCTTGCCCGTCGCCCCGCCCCGAGCGGGCGGGGCACCGACGTGACTGCTGTGGCGCCGCGGCTGACGGACCGTCGGGTCCGCGGGGCGGCGGGTCGGACGTGGTGCGCTGCGCCGCGGCCGGGGCAGTGGGCCGGCGGCGCAGACGCGCCGTCCGGCCGCGGAGCCCGGGGGGCCGCGGCCGGACGGGGTGGCGGTGCGGGACGACTACAGGTACTGACCGGTGTTGGCCACCGTGTCGATGGAGCGGCCGGACTCGGCGCCCTGCTTCCCGGTGACCAGGGTGCGGATGAAGACGATCCGCTCGCCCTTCTTGCCGGAGATCCGGGCCCAGTCGTCCGGGTTGGTGGTGTTGGGGAGGTCCTCGTTCTCCTTGAACTCGTCGACGCAGGCGGCGAGCAGGTGGGAGACGCGCAGACCGCGCTGACCGTGGTCCAGGAAGTCCTTGATGGCCATCTTCTTGGCCCGGTCGACGATGTTCTGGATCATGGCGCCGGAGTTGAAGTCCTTGAAGTAGAGGACTTCCTTGTCACCGTTGGCGTAGGTGACCTCCAGGAAACGGTTCTCCTCGCTCTCGGAGTACATCCGCTCGACCACGGACTGGATCATGGCGGCGACGGTCGCCTCCAGCGAACCGTCGTGCTCCTTGAGGTCGTCCGGGTGGAAGGGGAGCGAGGGCTTGAGGTACTTGGAGAAGATGTCCTTGGCGGCCTCGGCGTCCGGGCGTTCGATCTTGATCTTGACGTCCAGCCGGCCGGGACGCAGGATCGCCGGGTCGATCATGTCCTCGCGGTTCGAGGCGCCGATCACGATGACGTTCTCCAGGCCCTCCACGCCGTCGATCTCGGCGAGCAGCTGGGGAACGATGGTGTTCTCGACGTCCGAGCTGACGCCGGAACCACGGGTGCGGAAGAGCGACTCCATCTCGTCGAAGAAGACGATGACCGGAGTGCCCTCGCCGGCCTTCTCGCGCGCCCGCTGGAAGACCAGCCGGATCTGCCGCTCGGTCTCGCCGACGTACTTGTTGAGCAGCTCGGGGCCCTTGATGTTGAGGAAGTAGCTCTTGCCCTGCGGGCGGCCGGTGACCTCGGCGACCTTCTTGGCGAGCGAGTTGGCGACCGCCTTGGCGATCAGCGTCTTGCCGCAGCCGGGCGGGCCGTAGAGCAGGACGCCCTTGGGCGGGCGCAGCTCGTACTCACGGAACAGCTCGGCGTGCAGGTAGGGCAGCTCGACCGCGTCGCGGATCTGCTCGATCTGGTTGGAGAGGCCGCCGATCTGGCGGTAGTCGATGTCCGGGACCTCTTCGAGGACCAGTTCCTCGACCTCGGCCTTGGGCACGACCTCGTAGACGTAGCCGGAACGGGTCTCCAGGAGCAGGGCGTCGCCGGCGCGCAGCGTGACGTCGCGGAGCGGTTCGGCGAGTCGGACCACCCGCTCCTCGTCGGTGTGCCCGATGACCAGGGCACG
Source organism: Kitasatospora sp. NPDC024654 (assembly GCF_055559155.1). NCBI lineage: Bacteria > Bacillati > Actinomycetota > Actinomycetes > Kitasatosporales > Streptomycetaceae > Kitasatospora > Kitasatospora sp. NPDC024654. The sequence continues at coordinate 64,360 of NZ_JBVHLF010000043.1, read as the reverse complement.
CTCGCCGTCCTCCAGGACTTCCTTGAGGGTGACGATGTCGCCGAGGCTCTCGAACTCGAAGGCGTCGACGATGTTGAGGGCCTCGTTGAGCAGCACTTCCTGACCGCGGCGGAGCTCGTCCAGCTCGATGCTGGGGCTGACGTTGACCCGCAGCTTGCGACCACCGGTGAAGATGTCGGCCGTACCGTCCTCGTTCTGACTGAGGAAGGTACCGAACCCGGCGGGGGGCTGGGCCAGCCGGTCCACCTCCTCCTTGAGGGCCACGATCTGGTCGCGGGCCTCGCGCAGGGTGGAGGCGAGCCGTTCGTTCTGGGCGGTGACTCCGGCCAGGTTGGTCTGGAGCTCGACGATGCGGTCTTCGAGGACTCTCGAAGAGCGCGGGGACTCGGCGAGCTTGCGGCGCAGGACGGCGATCTCCTGCTCGAGGTACGAGACCTGTGCGGCCTCGTCGGAACCACGAGCGGGCTTGCCGGCACTGCGGTTGTAGTCGTCATCGTGGGCTGCCACGGTCCTCACCTCCTCCTGGGGAGCGGGATGCTTCCAGACCCTACCTGGACCAGGGGCCGTGTAAACCCCTAGATCAAGAAAGACGGAAGGGGTGTGTCCGATCTTCACCCGTGTGTGCTTCCCCTCGGCAGGGAGATACCCACCGCGCACGCTCGGAAAGCGGGCGGATGTAGGGTCGAGCAAGTCAATACCCGATCGTGACCGTTCCTCCTGGACGGATCGTCGGACAAGCGGACAGAAACGGCAGGAGCAGATGTCAGTGACCAGCGAGGCGGCCTCCGGTGAGCCGCTCGAGGTGTGGATCGATCAGGACCTGTGCACGGGCGACGGCATTTGCGTCCAGTACGCGCCTGAGGTCTTCGAGCTGGACATCGACGGGCTGGCCTATGTCAAGGGCGAGGACGACGAGTTGCGGCAGCAGCCGGGCGAGACCGCGCCGGTCCCGCTGACACTGCTTCAGGACGTGGTGGACTCCGCGAAGGAGTGCCCGGGCGACTGCATCCACGTGCGCCGGGTGCGCGACGGGGTCGAGGTGTACGGGCCGGACGCCGACTGATCCGCGCGCGCCGGTCGCTGGTGCCCCGTCAGGCCGTGGCCGACGGGGCACTGCTCTGGGTGCGGACGTACGATCCGCCCCGACGCGTCCAGTTGAGGGTGACGGTGAGGTCGGGGCAGCAGCGCGGGACGTCGGGGGTGGAGTAGCCCTGGGCGGTGGCGGTGATGCTGCCGTCACCGCGCAGCGCGAGCCGGGTCACCGTGAAGCCCTCCTGCCAGCGGACCAGGGTCTGCCGGATCCGGGGCGGGCCACCGGGGCCGGGGGTGAGCAGGAAGACGCCGTCGGGGGCGGTGCCGCCGGCGGTGTCGCAGTGGGCGGCGACCAGGGTGCTGGGGACGCCGTCGCCGAGGTCGGCGGGGACGCTGATGCTGGTCTTGACCGGGAGCGGGCCGCAGTCGAGCGGGAGCTGGGCCTTGGCGGGGTCGGGGGCCTCGGCGGTGGGGACCGGCCGGGGGGTGCCGGGTGCGGCGGTGGTCGTCACGCCGACGGCCGGGCTCGCGGCCAGGGCAGCGCCGGTCACCGCGGACACGGCGGCGGCGACGGCGACCCAGTGCCGGGCGCGGGTGCGGGTGTGCGCGGGGGCCTGCGCCGGTGTCCGGTCTGCCACTGCGTCTGCCAAGGGGTGCCCTCCACCGGCAGGTCTGGGTGTGAGGCAGCATCGTCGCACATCAGGGGTGATCGGCCGGTCACCGGGGGCGCGCTCGGGAGCGGCGGACGAGAACGCCCGGGGACGGTGCCGGGTGGGCACCATCCCCGGGCGTTCGGGGTCAGTCCTGCTCGATGACGGGGGTCACCTCGCGGGCGGCCGCCCGGGCGGCGGCGCGCTCGGCCAGCGTGGGCTCGGCGGCCCCGCTGTCGTAGTCCTCGCCGTAGGCGCCCTTGGCGGGGCGGCGGCGGCGCAGCGGCGGCTCGACCCCGTCGGCGAGCCGGCGGGAGGTGAGCAGGAAGCCGGTGTGGCCGATCATCCGGTGGTCCGGGCGGACGGCCAGGCCCTCGACGTGCCAGGTGCGGACCATGGTCTCCCAGGCCTGCGGCTCGGTGAAGGTGCCGTGCTCGCGCAGGGCCTCGACGGTGCGCGACAGCTGGGTGGTGGTGGCCACGTAGCAGCAGATCAGACCGCCGGGGACGAGGGCCTTGGCGGCCACGTCCAGGCACTCCCAGGGGGCGAGCATGTCGAGGATGATCCGGTCGACCTCGGTCTCCACCAGGTTGTCCTGGAGGTCACCGACGGTGAGCTTCCAGGCCGGGTGGGGTGCGCCGAAGTAGCGCTCGACGTTCTTCCGGGCGATGTCGGCGAAGTCCTGGCGGCGCTCGTAGGAGGCCAGCATGCCGGTGTCGCCGACGGCGCGCAGCAGGTAGGTGCTGAGGGCACCGGAGCCGACGCCGGCCTCGACCACCCGGGCGCCGGCGAAGATGTCGGCCATGGCCAGGATCTGCCCCGCGTCCTTGGGGTAGATGACGGCCGCACCGCGCGGCATGGACAGGACGTAGTCGGGGAGCAGGGGGCGCAGCGCGAGATACGGCACGTTCCCCGTGGTGCGCACGACCGTACCCTCGGGGGCGCCGATCAGCTCGTCGTGCGGGAACGCACCCTTGTGGGTGTGGAAGTTCTTCCCGGCTTCGAGCGTGAACGTGTAGTGGCGGCCCTTGGGGTCGGTCAGCTGGACCTGGTCCCCGACCGTGAATGGCCCCCGCCTGCGGGTGGCACCGGTCGGTTCGGACATGCGGACAATCCTAAGGGCTTCTCGGGCCGCCCCGGACCACGTGGGCCGGTCAGCGGCCGGCGACGGCGGCGGCGAGGCGGCGCTCGACGTCGCTGACGGCGAGCACGCCGTAGACCGTGCCGTCCGGCTCGACGACCAGGTACTCGCTGGCCGGGGTGGCCCGCAGTGCGGCCAGCAGCCGTTCGCCGGCGAGGTCGGCGGGCAGCCGCAACCCCGGCTCGATGGCACGGGCGAGCGCGGCGGCGGCCACCCAGGGGCGGCGCTGTTCGGGGATCTGGAGGACGGCGGCCTCCTTGACCAGGGCGGTCGGTTGACCGCCGCCGTCGACCAGGACGACGCCGCCGGCCTGAGCCTCGCGGGCCTGCCGGAGCGCCTCGGCGAGCGGGGTGTCCGAGGCGACGGTGACGGCGCGCCTGGTGAGGGTGCGCAGGTTGAGCGCGGGCAGCACCTCCTTGAGCCGGGCGTTGCGGACGGCGGCGCCGGCACCGTTCCAGATGATCACGGCGAGGATCGCGGCGAGCACCGAGTCGAGCAGGGCGTCACCGTTGGACTGGCCACCGGCCCGGGCGGTGCCGATCGCCGGGAGGCCGAAGAGCACGGCCAGCGCGAGCACCCGGCCGGCCCAGGCGGCGGCGACCGTGCCGGCCATCGGGCGGCCGGTCAGGCCCCAGACCAGTGCGCGCAGCATCCGTCCGCCGTCCAGCGGCAGGCCGGGGAGCAGGTTGAAGGCGGCCACCACCAGGTTGGAGATCGCCAGGCCGGCGATCAGCACGCCGGGGACGGTGCCGGCCCGGACCAGCTGGAGCGCGCCCCAGCAGAGGCCGCCGAGGGCCAACGAGAGCAGCGGGCCGACGAAAGCGAGCCAGAACTCCCGACCGGGGGTCCCGGCCTCCCGCTCGATCTCCGAGACACCGCCGAAGAACTGCAGCTGGATCCGGCGCACGCCGAGCCTGTAGCGGAGCGCGACCAGGGTGTGGGCGAGTTCGTGGACCAGCACCGAGCCGTAGAACGCGATCGCGAAGAAGAGCGCGACCAGGTAGCGGGCGAAGCCGAGGCCGGGCAGCACCGTACGGAGTTCGCTGCCGAAGAGCCAGGTGATCAGGGCGGCGATGACGAACCAGGTGGGGGTGATGTAGATCGGCACGCCGAAGGGCCGACCCATCAGGATGGCACCGCCCGGGCGCTCGGGCCCGGTCGGCCGCTGGTCCTGCTGGGGTGGCTGCTCGGAGGTCTGCTGCCCCGTGGTGTCGCTCACCGTGACCCCTTCAGGTCGTCTTCCCCGCCGCTCCCCGGCCGGTTCGGGCGGGGGTTGGCTGCCCACGCTACGTGATCTCGTCCGACGTCGGCTGGACGGCCCTGATACCGAGTGTCCTACCCCGGATACGGCACCGGCCACCAAGGGATCCCTGATGTGAGTGCCCTGACAGCCGGATGACAGCCCGACCCCATAGGGTCGACGCATGCAGCAGACCGAGACCGCCCGCCGCGCGGTGCCGCCGACCGGGCTCTCCCCCTCCCGCGCCGGGGACTTCCTGACCTGCCCGTTGCTCTACCGGCTGCGGGTGATCGACAAGCTGCCGGAGCCGCCGAGCCCGGCGGCCACCCGGGGCACCGTGGTGCACGCGGTGCTGGAACGGCTCTTCGACCATCCGGCGCCCGAGCGGACCGTGGACCGGGCCCGTGAGCTGCTGCGTCCGCAGTGGGAGCGGCTGCTGGGCGAGCGGCCGGAGCTGGCCGAGCTGTTCCCGGAGGATCCCGACGGCACCGCGCTGGGTCGGTGGCTGGCGGACGCCGAGAAGCTGCTGGCCCAGTGGTTCCGGCTGGAGGACCCGACCCGGCTGGAGCCGGCCGAGCGCGAGCTGTACGTGGAGACGGTGCTGGACTCGGGTCTGCACCTGCGCGGGTACATCGACCGGGTGGACGTGGCGCCGACCGGAGAGGTGCGGCTGGTGGACTACAAGACCGGCCGGGCGCCGTCGCGGGACTTCGAGGCCAAGGCGATGTTCCAGATGAAGTTCTACGCCCTGGTGGTGTGGCGCTGGAAGGGCGTGATCCCCAAGCGGCTGCAGCTGGTGTACTTGGGCGGGGGCGGCGACGTGGTGAGCTACGACCCGGACGAGGCCGATCTGCGGTCGATGGAGCGCAAGCTGCTGGCGCTCTGGGAGGCGATCTGTCGGGCGGTGGCGACCGGGGAGTTCCCGGCAACCCGCAACCGGCTCTGCGATTGGTGCGACCATCAGCAGAGCTGTCCGGAGTTCGGCGGGACGCCCCCGCCGTACCCGCTGCCGCTGGCGGTGCTGCCGGCGGCGCGCACGACCGAGGAGCCCCCGGGCCGCCAGGGGTCAGACGTGAATCAGATGAGCAAGGAGTCCTAGGTGACGATCCGTGTGCTGCTGGTCGACGACCAGCCGCTGCTGCGCACCGGCTTCCGGATGATCCTGGAGGCCGAGACCGACCTGGTGGTGGTGGGCGAGGCCGGGGACGGCCAGCAGGCGCTGGAGCAGGTGCGGGCGCTGCAGCCGGACGTGGTGCTGATGGACATCCGGATGCCCCGGATGGACGGGGTCGAGGCCACCCGGCGAATCGTCGGGCCGGGGCGGGACGGGCCGGTCAAGGTGCTCGTGCTGACCACCTTCGACCTGGACGAGTACGTGGTGGAGGCGCTCCGCGCGGGAGCCAGCGGGTTCCTGCTGAAGGACGTGCCGGCCGAGGAGCTGGTGCAGGCGATCCGGGTGGTGGCGGACGGCGCCGCGATGCTGGCGCCCTCGATCACCAGACGACTGCTGGACATGTACGCCACCCGGCTGCCCTCGGGCGACGAGGCGCCCTCGCCGGCGCTGACCGCGCTGACCGAGCGGGAGATGGAGGTGCTCCGGCTGGTCGCCAAGGGGCTGTCCAACGCGGAGATCGCGGCCGAGCTGTTCGTCAGCGAGACCACGGTGAAGACCCACGTCGGGCACGTGCTGACCAAGCTGGGGCTGCGCGACCGGGTGCAGGCGGCGGTCTACGCCTACGAGAGCGGGCTGGTGCGTCCCGGGACGCTGTGAGCCGAACGCGGAGGGGCCGGCCGGGGAGGGTTCCCCGGCCGGCCCCTCCGCGTGGGCGGCGGACTACTGCCGGCCGATCCCGGCGAACCGGTAGACGCCGGTGGAGTCCACGGTCTGCTCGACGCCGGTGATGTTGTTGCGCGAGACGAAGTACGACTTGTCCTGGAACAGCGGCAGCATCGGCACGTCGTTCGCCAGGATGGTCTGGATGCTGGCGAAGGTGCTGGCGGCGGCGGTGCGGTCGGCCTGCTTCTGCGAGACCGGCACCAGCTGCTGGCTGATCTGCGGGTTGTCGTAGCCGTTGTGGAAGCTGCCGCCGCCGACCACCAGCGGGACCACGAAGTCCTCGGCGTCCGGGTAGTCGATGCTCCAGCCGACCAGGAAGGACTGGTAGGCGCCGTTCGTGTAGCCCTGCTGGTAGGCGGACGGGTCCGACTGCGTGGTGATGTTCACCTGGAACAGGCCGTCGGCCTCCAGCTCCGACTTCATCTGCGCGGTCAGCGCCTGGCCGACCGGGCCGCCCTGGTAGGCGATGTCGAGCTTGACCGGAAGCGGGACCTTGGCCGCAGTGAGGATGGCCTTGGCCTTGCTCACGCTCGGGTCGCCGTACTTGTCGAAGAAGGCCGTGGTGTGGCCGCCGATGCCCTGCGGGATGATCGAGTACAGCGGCTCGACGGTGTTCGCGTAGACGTCCTTGGCGATCGCCTCACGGTCGATCAGCTGGGCGACGGCCTGGCGGACCGCGGTCTGGCCGGTGGTCTCGTCCTTGGTGTTGAAGACCAGGTAGCTGGCGTCGGAGGCGGCGCCCTGGGTGACCTTGTAGTTGCCGACGCCGGACTGCGAGTCGGTCTGCAGCTGGGCCGAGACGCTCGGGTCGAGGCTGTTGTCGGTGAGGTCGATCGCGCCGCTGTCCAGCGCGGACTTCACCTCGCTCGCGGTCTTGTAGAAGCGCAGCGTGAACTTGGAGTTCGCCAGCTTCTGGCTGCCCTGGTAGTGGGTGTTCGGGGTGAGCACGACCTGGCTCGGCGTCTTGCCGTCGGACATGTCCTGGATCGATTCGATCTTGTAGGGACCGGAGCCGATCAGCTGGTTGTTGGGCAGTTCCTTGTTGGCCGGGAAGACGGTGTGGTCGACGATCGAACCGGCCGCGGTGGCCAGCTCGTCGGGCAGCACGGCGTCCGGCTGGGTCAGGTGGAAGACCACGGTGCTGTCGCCCTGGGCCTCGACCGACTGGATGGTGCTGAAGAGCGCCGACGGACCGTTGGGGTCGTTGATCTGCTTCACCCGGTTGATCGAGAAGACCACGTCCTGCGCGGTCAGCGGGTGGCCGTTGGAGAAGGTCAGGCCCGAGCGCAGGGTGCACTGGTAGGTCATCGAGTCGTTGCTGGCGAACGAGCAGGACTGGGCGGCCTCCGGCTGCGGGGAGGTGGCGCCGACCGGGAAGCTCAGCAGCGACTGGAAGGTGTTCTCCAGGATCATCCAGGAGCCGGTGTCGTACGCGCCCGCCGGATCGAGGGTGCTGGTGGTGCTGATGGTGCCCATCGTGATGGCGCTGCTCGTGCTGCCACCGGAGACCGCGTTCTGGACCGAGCCGCAGCCCGAGACCGTGGCGGCGACCAGAGCGGCGCAGCCCAGCGCGGCCATGCGGCCGGGCGCGCGTCGTATGCCTGAAGTCATGCGTTCCTTCTCCGTGCAGGCCGGCCGTGGGGTGCCGGTGGCAGCCGGACGGCCTCCGGGTCGGGGGCGCGTGCGGGCGGCTGCGTGGGCGTGTCGGGATAGACGCGAGCAGCCTGCCATATCAAAGTCACAGCTCTGCCACCAGATCCTGGCCGGGATGCGCCGCCTGGGCGGGGGAACAGATGAGTTGTCAGGCAATGCCCGATTTCTCCCGCTTCGGCGGACCCTGACGGGGCATCACGAGCCGGCCGGTGAGACGAGCATCACACCCGCGCCGCGACCACCGAACGCAGCAGGTCGAGATCCAGCTCCGCGAGCGAGCTGAGCAGGGTCCGCCCGGGTCCCGGCTCGATCGGCGCCACCGAGGGCACCGCGATCACCGGGCAGCCGGCCGCCTCGCCGGCCAGCACGCCCAGCGGGGCGTCCTCGATCACCACGCAGCGGCCGGGCTCGGCGCCGAACCGGGCCACCGCGGCCAGGTACGGGTCCGGGTGCGGCTTGGTGCGGGCCACCTCGTCGCCGGCCACCGAGAAGGCGAACGGGTGGTCGCCGAGGTTGCGCAGCACCAGGTCGATGATCCGCCGGTGCGAGGCGGAGACCAGGGCGGTCGGGATGGCGTGCTCGCGCAGCAGACCCAGCAGCTCGGCGGCGCCGGGCATCAGCGGCGCGCCGCCGTCCAGCAGCTCGACGAAGCGGGCGTTGATCCGGCCGCTCAGCTCGGCGGGGCTGAGCTCGACGCCGGTCTCGGCGATCAGGTAGTCCACCACCCGGGTCATCGGGCCGCCGACCACGTGCCGGCGGTGCGACTCGTCCAGCTGGTGGCCGAGCTCGGCGAGGAGCGAGGCCTCGGCCTGCCACCAGAAGTCCTCGGTGTCGACCAGGGTGCCGTCCATGTCCAGCAGCACCGCCTGCAGCCCGTGGTCCCCCGTCACCGTCAGGGCCGGGGTGGTGGTGTCGATGCTGGTCATGGGCACGTCCCTTCGAGTCGCCGCCGTGCCGCCCGCCGCCGGGGGGGGAGGGGGGGGGGGGGGGCGGGGGGGGGGGGGGGGGGGGGGGGGGGGGGGGGGAGGGGAGGGGGGGGGGGGGAGAGGAGGAG
>NZ_JBVHLF010000043.1:45851-55744 GCF_055559155.1 Kitasatospora sp. NPDC024654 | reverse complement strand
GCTCGTTGAGGTTCTCGCCGCTGCCCAGCCCGAGCCCGAACCGGCCGCCGGACAGCAGTTGGACGGCCGCCGCCTTCTCCCCCCCCCCCCCCCCCCCCCCCCCCCACCTCCCCCCCCCCCCCCCCCCCCCCCCCCCCCCCCCCGGGCCGGCGTCCGCCGGTGTGGCGGGCCGGCCCGTACGGGGTCGTCCAGGATACGCGCAGTTGAGCGAACGACGCGCGATCAGTGGGTTACCGCGCGTTGAAGTACTTAGCCTCCGGGTGGTGGATGACGATCGCGTCGGTGGACTGCTCCGGGTGCAGCTGGAACTCCTCGGAGAGCACCACGCCGATCCGCTCGGGCTTCAGCAGCTCGGCGATCTTGGCGCGGTCCTCCAGCTCGGGGCAGGCGCCGTAGCCGAGGGAGAACCGGGCGCCGCGGTACTTCAGCGCGAACATGTCGCGGACGTCCTGCGGGTCCTCGTCGCCGAAGCCCAGCTCGTAGCGGACCCGGGCGTGCCAGAACTCGGCCAGTGCCTCGGCGAGCTGGACCGAGAGGCCGTGCAGCTCCAGGTAGTCGCGGTAGGCGTCGGCGCGGAACAGCTCGTTGGCGGCCTCGGAGATCCGGTTGCCCATGGTGACCACCTGCAGCGCGACCACGTCGCGCTCGCCGGACTCCTCCGGCCGGAAGAAGTCGGCCAGGCAGAGCCGGCGCCCGCGGCGCTGGCGCGGGAAGGTGAAGCGGGTGCGCTCGCTGCCGTCCTCGGCGTAGACGATCAGGTCGTCGCCCTTGGAGTTGGCCGGGTAGTAGCCGTGGACCACGGCGGGCTCCAGCCAGCCCTCGGTCTGCAGCCGGTCCAGCCACATCCGCAGCCGCGGCCGGCCCTCGGTTTCCACCAGTTCGTCGTAGGACGGCCCGTCGCCGGTCCGCGAGGCCTTCAGCCCCCACTGGCCCTTGAAGAGCGCGTCCTCGTCCAGCCAGGAGGCGTAGTCGGCGAACGGGATGCCCTTGACGATCCGGTCCCCCCAGAACGGCGGGACCGGCACCCGGTTGTCCAGCGCCACGTCCGAGCGGACCTGGCCCAGGTTGACCTCCTCCGGCTCCGCCACCTCGACCCGGGCGTGCCGGCGCTGCCGCAACTCGGGCAGGGTCGCACCGGGAACGCCGCGCTTGACCGCGATCAGCGCGTCCATCAGCTGCAGGCCCTCGAAGGCGTCCCGGGCGTAGCGGACCTCGCCCTGGTAGATCTCGTGCAGGTCCTGCTCGACGTAGGCGCGGGTGAGTGCGGCGCCACCCAGGATCACCGGGTACTGGGCCGCCAGTTTGCGCTGGTTGAGCTCCTGGAGGTTCTCCTTCATGATCACGGTGGACTTGACCAGCAGCCCGGACATGCCGATCACGTCCGCGCCGTGCTCCTGGGCGGCCTCCACGATCGCCGAGACGGGCTGCTTGATGCCCAGGTTGACCACGGTGTAGCCGTTGTTGGACAGGATGATGTCCACCAGGTTCTTGCCGATGTCGTGGACGTCGCCCTTGACGGTGGCCAGCACGATGGTGCCCTTGCCCTCGCTGTCGGACTTCTCCATGTGCGGTTCCAGGTGGGCCACCGCGGTCTTCATCACCTCGGCGGACTGCAGCACGAACGGCAGCTGCATCTGGCCCGAGCCGAACAGCTCGCCGACCACCTTCATGCCGTCCAGCAGCGTCTCGTTGATGATCTCCAAGGCCGGGCGCACCCCCAGGGCCTCGTCCAGGTCCGCCTCCAGACCCTTGCGCTCGCCGTCGATGATCCGCCGCTTGAGCCGCTCCTCCAGCGGCAGCGCGGCCAGCTCCTGCGCCTTGGAGGCGGCCGTGGAGGCGGTGGAGACGCCCTCGAACAGCTCCAGCAGGCGCTGCAACGGGTCGTAGCCCTCGCGACGGCGGTCGTGCACCAGGTCGAGCGCGACCTCGCGCTGCTCCTCGGGGATCCGCGCGATCGGCACGATCTTGGAGGCGTGCACGATCGCCGAATCCAGGCCCGCCTGCACGCACTCGTGCAGGAAGACCGAGTTGAGCACCACGCGGGCGGCCGGGGAGAGACCGAAGGAGATGTTGGACAGGCCCAGCGTGGTCTGCACCGCCGGATGACGGCGCTTCAGCTCGCGGATCGCCTCGATCGTCTCGATGCCGTCGCGGCGCGACTCCTCCTGTCCGGTGCCCAGGGTGAAGGCCAGGCAGTCCACCAGGATCGAACTCTCCTCGATCCCGTAGTCGGTGGTGAGTTCGGCGATCAGGCGCTCGGCGATCGCCACCTTCTTCTCCGCGGTGCGGGCCTGGCCCTCCTCGTCGATGGTCAGCGCGATCAGGCCGGCGCCGTGCTCGCGGGCCAGCGTGGCCACCTTGGCGAAGCGGGAGTCCGGGGCGTTGCCGTCCTCGTAGTTGACGGAGTTCAGCACCGCGCGGCCGCCCAGCAGCTCCAGGCCGGCGCGCAGCACGTCGGTCTCGGTGGAGTCCAGCACGATCGGCAGGGTGGAGGCGGTGGCCAGCCGGCCGGCGACCTCCCGCATGTCGGCGACGCCGTCCCGGCCCACGTAGTCCACGCAGAGGTCGAGCAGGTGCGAGCCGTCCCGGATCTGCTCGCGGGCGATCTCCACGCAGGCCTGCCAGTCGCCGGCCAGCATCGACTCGCGGAACTTCTTCGAACCGTTGGCGTTGGTGCGCTCACCGATCGCCAGGTAGGAGGTGTCCTGGCGGAACGGGACCGACTGGTAGAGCGAGGCGGCGGCCGGCTCCGGCTGCGGGGTGCGCGAGACCACCGGACGGCCCTGGACGCGCTCGACCACGGCGCGCAGGTGCTCGGGGGTGGTGCCGCAGCAGCCGCCGACCAGGGCGAGGCCGTACTCGCGGGTGAAGGTGTCGTGCGCGTCGGCCAGCTCCGCCGGGGTGAGCGGGTAGTGCGCGCCGTCCTTGCCCAGCACCGGCAGGCCCGCGTTCGGCATGCAGGACAGGCCGATGCGGGCGTTCTTCGCCAGGTAGCGCAGGTGCTCGCTCATCTCGGCCGGGCCGGTCGCGCAGTTCAGGCCGATGTAGTCGATACCCAGCGGCTCCAGCGCGGTGAGCGCCGCGCCGATCTCCGAACCGAGCAGCATGGTGCCGGTGGTCTCCACCGTGACCTGGGCCAGCACCGGCAGGTCCAGGCCCGCCTCGGCCAGCGCCCGCTTGCAGCCGAGGATCGCCGCCTTGGTCTGCAGCAGGTCCTGACTGGTCTCCACCAGCAGCGCGTCCGCGCCGCCCGCGATCAGGCCGGCCGCGTTCCGCTGGAAGCCGTCCCGCAGGGTCTGGTACGGGGCGTGGCCCAGGGTGGGCAGCTTGGTGCCCGGGCCGATCGAGCCCAGCACCCAGCGCGGGCGGTCGGGGGCGGCGAAGGCATCCGCGACCTCGCGGGCGATCCGGGCACCGGCCTCGGAGAGCTCGAAGATCCGCTCGGCGATCTCGTACTCCCCCAGCGCCGCGTGGTTGGCGCCGAAGGTGTTGGTCTCCACGCAGTCCACGCCGACCGCGAAGTACGCCTCGTGCACCGAGCGCACGATGTCCGGCCGGGTCACGTTCAGGATCTCGTTGCAGCCCTCCAGCTCCTGGAAGTCCTCCAGCGAGGGATCCTGCGCCTGCAGCATCGTCCCCATCGCGCCGTCGGCGACCACCACCCGGTGGGCGAGGGCTTCGCGCAAGGCGGTGGCACGGGACTGCTGGGCGGCTGAGGGGACACTGGTGGCCATGGGGCTACTCCCTGGATGCGACGGCTGTCGGCTATGCGCTCCCCTCTGTGACGGGGGTGCACCCGGCCAGCGTATCCGGCCGGGCGACCTGCCATGGGGGGCGTTCCGTATGGTGAGCCATTCGACGGGCCGGAAGGGGCGGCCCGGTGGGCGGGCGTGGGTGGGACGGGGGATGAGCGGCATGGCGGCGAACAGGGGCGGCGGGTCCGCGGGGTCTGCGGGGGCCTCGCGGGCCGGGTCTCGGCGGATGGGACGGCGGGTGCGGGCGAACGGGTGAACGGACGGGGTGGCGCGCCCCGTCCCGGGGGCCGGGGCGGCGGCCCGGACGGTCGAGACGGCGGCGGATCGGGGGCGCCGCGCTGCTGCTGGCGGTGCTGGTGCTGCTACCGGTGGGCTCGGCGGCGCTGGCGCTGCGCCTGGAGGACGCCGGCACGCCGTCGGCGCAGGCCCGCACCCGGGGGCAGGACGCGGTCTGGCTGGGCCACGCCTGGGTGGACGGCGGCAAGAGCGCCGCCGACCTGGCCGCGCTGACCCGGCTGATGGGCGGCTCCCCCGGCTCGGGTGGGTCCGGTGCGGGCGGGTCCGGTGGGGCGGCTCCCGACCCGGCGGTCCGTGACCTGTACGTGCACGCCGGCCCACTCTCGGACGACGGCTCGCTGCCCGCCTCCCGTTACCCGCGGGCCGGACAGCTCATCGCGGCCGTGCACCAGCAGTTGCCCGGGGTCCGGGTGCAGGCGTGGCTCGGTGACCTGGTCGAGCCCGAGGAGAACGGGCTCAACCTGGACCGGGCCGACGTCCGGGACCGGATCGCCGGCTCGGTCCAGCAGGTGCTGGCCGCCGGTTTCGACGGCGTGCACTTCGACCTGGAGCCCGTGCGCTCCGGCAGCACCGGCTACCTCGCCCTGCTGGACCAGCTGCACGCGCTCACCGCGGCCCGTGGCGTCCCGCTCTCGGTGGCCGCGCCGCAGATCGACCCGCTGCCCGGGCTGCACCGGGTCGGACAGCTGGTCGCCGACCATCCGAAGTGGTGGTCCCAGGGGTACTTCGGGCAGGTGGCCCGGAGGGTCGACCAGATCGCGGTGATGTCGTACGACACCGGGATGCCCGCGCGGTCGCTGTACAGCGGGTACGTCGCGCAGCAGACCACGCTGGCGCTGGAGGCCACCCCGGCGTCGGTCGGCCTGGTGATGGGACTGCCGGCCTACTACGCGGACCAGTGGGGCCATCGGGGCTCGGCGGAGACGGTGGCCGCCGCCGTGCGCGGCGTCCGGCTGCGCTGGGACGGCGAGCCGCGGACCGGGCGCACCGGCCGTCCTTCGGGGTGGGGATGTACGCGGACTTCTCGGCGAGCGCGGCGGACTGGGCGGCCTACCGGCGGGACTGGTGCGGGCTGCCGGAGTGAGGCGGAGCCGCGATGCCACCCCAACTCGCGGTGTGGGCAGGCCTGGTGGCGCGGGGCTCGGCCGGTACGCACCGCCGTCTCCGCAGTCAGGCGCTCTCAGGACTTCAGGTGCCTTCGGGTGTCTTCGGGTGCCTTCGGGTGCTGCCGCGGACGGCATCGGGGCACCGCAGCACCGTAGTTGTTCCCATCGCGCTCGAACTCGCCGCTGCCGCAGATGCGTTCGGCGAATTCGGGGAGTAGCGACGAGCCGCCGCCACTCCCCTCTCCAGCAGTCGCCGCGATGGGGTCAGCTGAAGTCGAGCTCGCCGGTGCGGGTGCGCTTGAGCTCGAAGAACTTCGGGTAGCCGGCCAGCAGGCGGGCGCCGTCGAAGATCTTGACCGCGTCCTCGCCGCGCGGGATCGCGGAGAGCACCGGACCGAAGAAGGCCACACCGTCGACGTGCAGGGTCGGCGTGCCGACGTCCTCGCCAACCGGGTCCATGCCCTCGTGGTGGCTCCGGCGCACCGCCTCGTCGTACTGCGTGCTCTCGGCGGCATCGGCCAACTCGGCCGGCAGGCCGAGTTCGGCGAGCGCTTCGCGGATCACCGCGGGCAGGTCCTTGTTGCCCTGGTCGTGGATCCGGGTGCCGAGCGCGGTGTAGAGGTCGCGCAGCACCTTCGGACCGTGCTCCTCGGCGGCGGCGATGCAGACCCGCACCGGGCCCCACGCGCGGGTCAGCCTCGCCTGGTACTCCTCGGACATGTCCTCGCGGTTCTCGTTGAGGACGGAGAGGCTCATCACGCGGAAGCTGAGGTCCAACTCGCGGTACTGCTCGACCTCCAGGATCCAGCGGGAGGTAATCCAGGCGAAGGGGCAGACGGGGTCGAAGTAGAAGTCGACCTTGGTCGGAGCAGTCTGATCGGTAGTCGTCATGTGCCCCACGATAGGCCGCGGAGGGCGCCGAGCGTGAGGCGAATCCGGCACAGGCTCCTTGGGACACCGGGACCGGGGCCTTAACCATGCGGCAGCGACGCGTGGTGCGGACCGTGGGCGCCGACGGTGCGCGCCACCTGTGCACGCCGAGCGTGCAGGCCGCCCGACCCTTGCGGCCAAGATCGGGAGAATGGCGTGCGCCCCTGGCACTCCGCGCCGGCTCCGGGAGGGGTCGTCGACACTTCAGGCCGCGAACAAGAGCACTGATCTCTATCGAGATCAGTGCTCTTGAATATGGCACCTGCTCCGAAAACGGAGCGCAGACCCCAGGCGCGACTGGCGCTCCAGGTCACACGGGCCGGGAGCGGTGAGGATCAGCGCCCCGCTCCGAGTCACGAGCAGTGATCCGAAACGTGATCGCCACCCCAAAGCGTGAGCAGTGATCTGAAACGTGATCGGCGATCACGGTGCCGATCACTGCTCACGCTGGCGACCGCCGCCCGCAGCGGCCCTTCGTCGACGCCAGACCTCAAAGTCGACGTTGCCCCCAAAGTCGACGCCAGGCCCCAAAGCCGAAAGGCACTTAATGATCGAGGAGTTCATCCATAGGATCCACCCCGTACCCCCGATGCCGCCGACGCCCGCGCCACCGGAACCGCCCGCCCCCGATCCGCCACGCGGGGTGGCGGCCCACTACTGACCCAGCCCTGGCTCGACCTGACCCTCCCGCACCTGCCGGTGGACCCCTCGGCGGTGGCCCGTCTACTGCCGCCCGGC
The DNA here is from genome assembly GCF_055559155.1 of Kitasatospora sp. NPDC024654. NCBI lineage: Bacteria > Bacillati > Actinomycetota > Actinomycetes > Kitasatosporales > Streptomycetaceae > Kitasatospora > Kitasatospora sp. NPDC024654. The sequence continues at coordinate 48,918 of NZ_JBVHLF010000043.1, read as the reverse complement.
ACGACCCCCGACACCTTCGACGGGCTCACGTACGTCGGCCTTGTGGCCTTCCGGATGCATCGGATCGGCTGGTACCGATTTCCCGGCCTGCCCTACCTCGGAACGTTCCCGGAGGCGAACGTCCGCCTGTACTCGGTCGACCGGTACGGGCGGCGCGACGTGGCCTTCCGCTCCCTCGAGGCGTCCCGGCCGGCCCCCGCACTGGCCGCCCGGATCGGCTTCCGACTCCCGTACGCCTGGGCCCGGATGGCGATCGAGCACCGGGGAGACAAGGTCCGCTACTCCAGCGTCCGTCGCTGGCCCGGGCCACGCGGCGCGCACTGCCGGCCGACGGTGCGGGTGGGCGGGGCCGTGCCGGAACCCAGTGCCCTGGAGCAACTTCCTGACCGCCCGCCGGGCCCCTGCACAACACACCGTTCGGCCGACCGACGCACCCGCCGGACGCCCACCCGCGCTGGCCGCTGTTCCGCGCCGAACTGACCGATCTGGACGAGGACTTGTTGACCGCGGCCGGCCTGCCACCATTCGCCGGGCCACCGGTGAGCGTGCTCCACTCCCCCGGCATCCCGGTCCGCCCAGGCCCACCCTCACGCCCTCCCTCGCACCCACCGCGCGAGACCTCGGCGCCACGCTGACCACGAGGGAAACACGAGAGAGAACCGAGGAAAAACCGAACGCACGGTCGTGCGGGCCCGAGGTGGAGCGGCTGACACTCCACAGGTCCACCACCAAGAGTGTTCAGGTGAATACCATGAGTGGCCATGATCGCCCTTCGCCCCCGCCTGCGCACCGCACTGGCCGCCGTCCCGCTGCTGCTCCTGGGCGCGACGACACCCGCGAACGCCGCTGCCACCCCCGCGCCCAACCCCGGCTACGCCGCGCTCGGCGACTCCTACGCCGCCGGGGTCGCCGCCCGCTCCTACGATCCGGCCAGCGGCGACTGCCACCGCAGCTCACTCGCCTACCCCGCGCTCTGGGCCGCCGCCCACTCCCCGTCCGCCTTCCTCGACACGGCCTGCGAGAGCGCCACCACCGACGAGGTCCGCACCGACCAGCTCCCCACCGTGCCGTCCGACACCGCGCTGGTCAGCGTCACCGTGGGCGGCAACGACCTGGACTTCTCGGACGCCGTGATCGCCTGCCTGCAGCCGCTCACCACCGACCGCCACTGCACGAGCGCGTTGGACCACTCCGCGCGGCTGCTCGCCGACGACCTGCCGGCCCGCCTCGACGGCCTGCTGACCGCGATCGGCCAACGCGCGCCCGGCGCCCGGGTGGTGCTGACGGGCTATCCGCACCTGCTGGAGTCCGTCGCCAACTGCTGGGCCGGCACCACCAGCCGTCGCGACCGGTTCAACGCGCTCACCGACCAGCTGGACGACCTGATCCAGCGCCAGGCCATCGCCCACCACGCCCGGTTCGCCGACCCGCGCGGCGACTTCGCGGGCCACGGCCTCTGCGCCCCGCGCGGCTCGGAGTGGATCACCGGGATCGTGCTGTCCAAGCCGTGGGAGTCCTTCCACCCCACCGCCGAGGGCCAGGCCCGGGGCTACCTCCCCGCCGTCGCCCGGACTCTCGCCGGCTGACCCGACCCCGGCGGACGGCGGTTCCGACCGCGCGGGCGGAGCCGACCGGATAACCGGTGGCGGCCCGCCGGACAGGGCCCCAGACTGTCCCGGCGGGCCCGCCGCGACCGCACCCGGCGGATCGGCCGCGGTGGGCCCGGCCGGAGCGCCGCCCGCCGGACTTCGGCAGGCATCAAAGCCCGTAGGCTGGGCAGGTACGGTCCGTGGAACAGGGCGTTCCACGTGATGAGGGAAGCAGTCGGCAGCCGGCCGCTGGTTCGCCGCATCCGCCCCCCGGGCGGGGGGCGTGCCCGGGTCGGCCGGAGGGAGACGCTGGGTGATCGAGCTGGAAGATGTTCCCGAGTTGATCGACCCGGTCATGGTCTGTGCCTTCGAGGGCTGGAACGACGCGGGCGACGCCGCCTCCACGGCGGTCGGGCATCTGGACGAGACCTGGGGCGGCAAGGTGTTCGCCGCCCTGGACGCGGAGGACTACTACGACTTCCAGGTCAACCGGCCCACCGTCTGGCTGGACGGCGGCATCCGGCGGATCACCTGGCCGACCACCCGGCTGTCGGTGGTCCGGGTGACCGAGCCGAAGACCCGCGACCTGGTGCTGGTGCGCGGGATCGAGCCCAGCATGCGCTGGCGCTCCTACTGCAACGAGCTGCTCGGCTTCGCGCACGAGCTGGGTGTGGAACTGGTGGTGATCCTCGGCGCGCTGCTGGGCGACACCCCGCACAGCCGTCCGGTACCGGTCAGCGGGGTGACCTCGGACCCCGACGTGGCCCGCACGCTGGACCTGGAGGAGAGCCGCTACGAGGGCCCGACCGGCATCGTCGGCGTGCTCCAGGAGGCCTGCGCCCACGCCGGGGTGCCCGCGGTGACGCTCTGGGCCGCCGTTCCGCACTACGTGGCCCAGCCGCCCAACCCCAAGGCCACCCTGGCCCTGCTGAACAAGCTGGAGGACCTGCTCGACCTGCGGATCCCGCCGGGCGACCTGCCCGAGGACTCCCGGGCCTGGCAGTTGGGCGTGGACCAGCTCGCCGCCGAGGACAACGAGGTCGCCGAGTACGTCCAGCAGCTGGAGGAGGCCCAGGACACCGCCGAGCTGCCCGAGGCGAGCGGGGACGCCATCGCCCGCGAGTTCGAGCGCTACCTGCGCCGCCGGGAGAACCAGGGGCCGGCGGGCGAGAAGCCGGTGGGTGGCCGGACCGCGGTGGAACGGACGACGGAGCCCACCGAGCCGGTGGAACCGGCCGAGCCGACCGAGGACGGCGGGCCGGCCGAGGGTGCCGACAGCGCGGGGAACGGCGACCCCGGCGCCGAGGACGGCGACCGCAAGGACGACCGGCACGACGCGCAGGACGGCTGAGCGGCCGTCAGCGGACGGACCCAGCAGTGGGGGGGGGGGGGGGGGGGGGGGGGGGGGGGGGGGGGGGGGGGGGGGGGGGGGCAGGGGGAGGGGGGGGGGTGGGGGGGGGGGGGGGACAGGGGGGGGA
>NZ_JBVHLF010000043.1:35145-45841 GCF_055559155.1 Kitasatospora sp. NPDC024654 | reverse complement strand
CACACCGGACCCCCCCCCCTCCCCCCCCACCCCCCCCCCCCCCCCCCCCCGCCGCCCCCCCCCCCCCCCCCCCCCCCCCCCCCCACCGGCCCAGTGCACCCGGCGGACCCGAGATCTGTCAAGGGTCTAGACCAATCTCGGGGCCCGGATCGGCAGCTCGGGCGGAGACGGCGCCAGGGGTCGCGGTGGGGGGAGCCGCGAAGGCCCCGCCGTGGGGCCCGATCGGGCCTGCTGCGGACTCACACGCGGGAGTACCGTGGAAAGCCGGAGCCGGGTGTGGCCGAGGTGACGGCGATGTTGATCCTGGATGCGGTCTTGGGGGCGTTGGCCGGAGTCGCCGGCCTCGGCGCCCTGTGGGCCGCCGCGAGCGTACGGGTGGTGCAGCAGTTCCAACGTGGCGTGGTGTTCCGCTTCGGCAAGGTACGGGCGGACATCCGCCAGCCCGGGCTGGTGATGCTGCTGCCGGTCGCCGACCGGATGCGCCGGGTGAACGTGCAGATCGTGACCATGCCGGTGCCCGCCCAGGAGGGCATCACCCGGGACAACGTGACGGTCCGGGTCGACGCGGTGGTCTACTTCCAGGTGGTCGACCCGGTGCGCGCCACCGTGAACGTGCAGGACTACCAGTTCGCCATCTCGCAGGTCGCCCAGACCTCGCTGCGTTCGATCATCGGCAAGAGTGAGCTGGACGACCTGCTGGCCAACCGCGAGCCGCTCAACCAGGGCCTGGAGCTGATGCTGGACAGCCCCGCGCTCGGTTGGGGGATCCAGATCGACCGGGTGGAGATCAAGGACGTCGCGCTGCCGGAGTCGATGAAACGCTCGATGGCCCGGCAGGCCGAGGCCGACCGGGAGCGGCGGGCCCGGATCATCACCGCCGACGGCGAGTACCAGGCGTCCAAGCAGCTCTCCGAGGCCGCCGCGATCATGAGCCATACCCCGGCGGCACTGCAACTGCGGCTCCTGCAGACCGTGGTGGAGGTGGCCGCCGAGAAGAACTCGACGCTGGTGCTGCCGTTCCCGGTCGAGCTGCTGCGCTTCCTGGACAGCGCGACGGCGGCGAACGAGCGCTCGGCGGAGGCGGCAGAGGCGACGGCGGAGAACGCCGATCCGTCGGCCGTGCCGGGGCCGCCCGAGGCGCCACGGCTCGCGAACGGCGCCGAGCGAGTGGCGATCGGCGAGCCGGACACAGCCGGTTCCCCGCGGGACCGCACGGCCCCCGGGTTCCCTGACGGGGGCACCGAGGACCAGAGCACCGAAGCCCACTGAGCGGGCGAAGCGCGCGGCGCCGGGGAGCAGCCCCCCACGCCGCGCGCCGTCCGTCAGAGTGCGACGCCGAGCAGGGCGTCCACCGTGCGCGAGACCAGCCCGGGGGCGCCGATGTCGGTCCCGCCGCTCTCCGCCTGCAGGGCGGCCCAGCGGTCCACGGCGGCGAGCGCCGCCGGGGCGTCCAGGTCGTCGGCGAGTGCCGCGCGCACCTCGGCGAGCAGGCCATCGGCCGCCGGACCGTCCGGTCGGGAGACCGCCGCCCGCCAGCGGGCCAGCCGCTCGACGGCCTCGTCCAACACCGACTTGTCCCACTCCCAGTCCGACCGGTAGTGGTGGGAGAGCAGGGCCAGCCGGATCGCCGCCGGGTCCACCCCGTCGCGGCGCAGCTTGGAGACGAAGACCAGGTTGCCGCGGGACTTGGACATCTTGTGCCCGTCCAGCCCGACCATGCCGGCGTGCACGTACGCCCGCGCGAACGGGTGGGCGCCGGTGGCGACCTGGGCGTGCGCCGCGCCCATCTCGTGGTGCGGGAACGAGAGGTCGCTGCCGCCGCCCTGGATGTCGAAGGACATGTCCAGGAACTCCAGTGCGATCGCCACGCACTCGATGTGCCAGCCGGGGCGGCCGTGGCCGAGCTCGGTGTCCCAGGCGGGCTCGCCGGGCCGGGCGGCCAGCCAGAGCAACGCGTCCAGCGGGTTGCGCTTGCCCGGACGGTCCGGGTCGCCGCCGCGCTCGGCGAAGACCGGCAGCATCTCCTCACGGGTCAGGCGGGAGACCTCGCCGAACCGCGGGTCGGCGTCGACCGAGAAGTAGATGTCGTCGTCCACCCGGTAGGCGGCGCCGCTCGCCAGCAGCTTCTTGACCAGCGGGACGATCCACGGGATCGACTCGACGGCGCCGATGTAGTGGGCCGGCGGCAGCATCCGCAGCGCCGTCATGTCCTCGCGGAAGAGCGCGGTCTCACGCTCGGCGAGCACCGTCCAGTCCTCACCCGTGGCGACCGCGCGCTCCAGCAGCGGGTCGTCCACGTCGGTGACGTTCTGGACGTAGAGCACGTCGTGACCGGCGTCCCTCCAGACCCGCTGGACCAGGTCGAAGGCGTTGTAGGTGGCGGCGTGGCCCAGGTGGGTGGCGTCGTACGGGGTGATCCCGCAGACGTACAGCCGGGCGGTGGGGCCCTCGGGGACGACCTCCCGGGTGCCGCCCGCGGCGGTGTCGTGGATACGCAGGGGGAGTCCCTGACCAGGCAGGGCGGGAACCTCGGAAGCGGGCCAGGCATGCATGAAAATGACTCTAACCTTGCGATCATTTGAAAGGCTAACCAGTAGGCAGAATCAGCTGAAATTCCTTATCCGCCCGATCGTTACCGGTCCGATATGAACGGCACGGGCCCGCTCAGACCGGCGGCCAGGGGATCGACGGCCACTCGTCGGACGGCAGCGGATGACGGCCGGTCCGCAGCAGCACGGCGACCCGCTCCCGGGTGGCCGTCAGCTCACCCTCCGTCAGATGCGGCCGCAACCGCTCCCCCAGTGGCCCGGCCAGCTCCGCGTCGAGCCGGCGCAGCATCTCGGCGGCCTCCTCGGCCAGCGGCTGCTCGGCCCAGCCCCAGAGCAGCGTGCGCAGCTTGCCGGGGACCGCGAAGGTGACCCCGTGGTCGATCCCGTAGATCCGCCCGTCGGCGGCGGGCAGCAGGTGGCCCCCCTTGCGGTCGGCGTTGTTGAGCACGGCGTCGAGCACCGCGAGCCGGCGCAGCCGGGTGTCGTCGGGATGCACCAGCAGCGCGGTGCGACCGCCGCCGACCTCGGCCCGGACGATCGGCAGCCAGCCCGGTTCGGGGCCGGCCGGGTCCTGCAGCGCGAGCAGCGGCGGCGCCTGCGGGTCGGGCTCGACCCAGAGCTGCACCATCCCGGCCCCGTACGGCCCGTCCCGCAGCACGGTGGGCGGGATCAACTGCCAGCCGGTCGCGGCGGCCAGCTCGTAGGCGGCGACCTCACGGCCGGCCAGCGTGCCGTCCGGGAAGTCCCAGAGCGGGCGCTCGCCGGCCACCGGCTTGTAGACGCAGACGGCGCTCACGCCGTCCTGCGCCACCGAGCAGTAGAGCGCCGCGTTGGAGGCGTCGGAGAGCTGGCCGTGCACGGTCAGCTCTCCCTCGCGGAGCAGGGCCAGCGCGGCGGGGACGTCGGCGGCCAGGGCCGCGCTGGTCACCGGGTCGACCTCGGGTATCGCCGGTTCCACCTCGTCCACTTCCACCTCGGCGTCCACCGCCACGGGCTCCGGTCCCGCGGCGTCCGCGGTCGCGCCGTTCAGCGCCGGTAGCCGTTCGCGCGGGGGCACAGGTGCCCCTCCGGGTCCAGCGGCAGGTTGCAGAACGGGCAGGGCTTGCGCCCGGCCGCGACCAGGTCCAACGCCCGCTTGGCGAAGACCCGGGCCATCGCGCCGGTGAGCCGCACCCGGAGCATGTCCGGGCCGTTCTCGTCGTCCTCGAAGGCGGCCTCCGCCTCCTCGTCCTCGGCGTCCTCCAGCACGGCCTGGGCCTCGACCACCAGGCAGCCCTCGGAGCTGTCCCAGGCCAGGGCCATCGTGCCGACCCGGAACTCCTGCTCCAGCGGCAGGTCCAGCGGCGCGGTGTCGATCAGCTCGGTCGGGGCGACGGCCGGGATCGGGGCCTGGCCGCCACTGCGCCGCAGCGCCTCGTCGAGCACCTCGTCCACCCGCTCGGCGAGCGCCGCGACCTGCGTCTTCTCCAGCAGCACGCTGGTGATCCGGCCGCGGGCGCTGGCCTGCAGGAAGAAGGCCCGCGAGCCGGGCTGGCCGACGGTGCCGGCCACGAACCGCTCGGGCTGGTCGTAGAAGAAGACCTGACGGGGCACTTTCTCGCTCCGGGGGTTGGGAAGACGATCGGTGGGGGTGGGCGCGTTTCTTCACCCTACGGCTTCGGCGCCGGCCGGCGTCGGTCCGGCCCGGCCGTGCGGCGAGCCCGGACGGCGGTGGTTAGGCGGTGCCGGTGTCGCCGCCGACCACCGCGTCGCCGCCGGTGGCCGGGCGCGGCCGAAGACCGGCGAGGTCGCCGGTGTCGCCCATCCGGAGCACGAACGGACGCTGCGGGGTGTAGCGGATCGCGGTGATCGAACAGGGCTCGATGTTGATCCGCTGGAAGTGGTCCAGGTGCAGGCCGAGCGCGTCGGCGACCACCGCCTTGACCACGTCACCGTGGGTGCAGGCGAGCCAGACCGAGTCCGGGCCGTGCTCGGCCGCGATCTTCTCGTCCCATTCGCGGGCCGCCGCGACCGTCCGGTGACTCAGCGCCCGCAGCGACTCGCCACCGGGGAACGCGGCCGCCGAGGCGTGGTCCTGGACGGTGCGCCAGAGCGGTTCGAGGGCGAGTTCGATCAGCGGGCGGCCGGTCCACTCGCCGTAGTGGCACTCACCGAGCCGCTCGTCCAGGGTCGGCTCGCCCAGCTCGGGGCGGGCCGCCAGCAGCGGGGCCAGGGTCTGCCCGCAACGTTCCAGCGGGCTGCTGACCGCCCGCACCAGCGGGACCTCGGCCAGCCGCTCCACCAGCGCCGCCGCCTGGGCCCGGCCGGTGTCGTCCAGGTCGACCCCGGGGGTCCAACCCGCCAGGATCCCGGCGGTGTTCGCGGTCGAGCGGCCATGGCGTACCAGCAACAGTGTCGGCATGGGGCAAGCCTACGGCGTGACGGTGCGGGGCAGCCCGGACCGGGGCCGGGCTGCCCCGCACCGGCCCGGGAACAGCTGCGGGCCTCAGGCCAGGCCGGCCAGCTCCAGCGCCTCGACCCCGGTGCGCAGCGCCGCGATCCGCTCGTCCAGCGTGAAACCGGCCGGCGCCAGGGTCAGCGTGGTCACCCCGGCGGCCGCGTAGGCCTGCATCCGCTCGGCGATCCGCTCCTTGGGGCCCAGCAGCGAGGTGGCGTCGATCAGGTCGTGCGGCACGGCGGCCGCGGCGCCCTGGTAGTCCTTGGCGAGGTACTTCTCCTGGATCTCGTCCGCCGCCTGCTCGTAGCCCATCCGCCGGGCCAGCTGGTTGTAGAAGTTCTTCTCCTTGCTGCCCATCCCGCCGATGTAGAGGGCGGCGTAGGAGCGCTGGGTGTCGGCGGCGGCCCTGACGTCCTCGCCGACCGAGATGGTGACGGTGGGGCAGAGGTCGAAGCCGTCCAGGGTCAGACCGGCCTTGGCGCGGCCCGCCCGCAGCGGGTCGAGGGAGAGCGCGGCGTGCTCGGGGGCGAAGAAGATGCCCAGCCAGCCGTCGGCGATCTCGCCGGTCTGCTCCAGGTTCTTCGGGCCGATCGCGGCGATGTAGAGCGGGATGTGCTCGCGCACCGGGTGGACGGTCAGCTTGAGCGGCTTGCCCGGGCCACCGGGCAGCGGCAGGGTCCAGTTCGCGCCCTCGTGCACCAGCCGCTCGCGGGACATCGCCTTGCGGATGATCTCGACGTACTCGCGGGTGCGGGCCAGCGGCTTGTCGAACTTGACGCCGTACCAGCCCTCGGAGACCTGCGGGCCGGAGACCCCGAGGCCGAGCCGGAACCGGCCGCCGGAGAGCGTGTCCAGGGTGGCGGCGGTCATCGCGGTCATCGCCGGGGTGCGGGCCGGGATCTGGAAGATCGCCGAGCCGACGTCGATCCGCTCGGTCCTGGCGGCCACGAAGGAGAGCACGGTGGCGGCGTCCGAGCCGTACGCCTCGGCGGCCCAGCAGACCGAGTAGCCGAGCCGGTCGGCCTCCTGGGCGACCGTGATGTTGTCGGCGTCCATGCCGAGTCCCCAGTAACCGAGGTTGATACCGAGTCGCATAGGGGGCCTTGCCTTCCGGGAGAGAGTCCGAGCCGAGCGTAGCCGGGCCTGGCGGGCCATGCTACTGGCCGGTAGCTGTGCCCCGCGTCACATCCGTCCCGGCCGCGCCCCGCGGCCTCCTGCGGGTCTGCGCGGCGGCTCGGCGGGCGGCCACTAGGCTTCGCACCGATATGGACGTCACGTGACCCGGCCGCGTGTTTCCAGCAGCGCCGCGGGTCGCCACGACGGTCCGGGGGTGCCGAGGGACGGCCGTGGCGGCCGGACGTCGGCGGCCCCGGCGCCGGCGCACTGACCGAGGGGTCCCGACATGGAGAAGCGTCATCTCGGCCGGACCGGTCTGCGGGTCTCCCGGCTCGGCCTCGGCACCATGACCTGGGGCCGGGACACCGACGAGCAGGAGGCCGCCGAGCAGCTCAAGGAGTTCACGGAGGCCGGCGGGACCCTGGTGGACACCGCCGACGTCTACGGTGACGGCGGCGCCGAGTACCTGATCTCGCGCCTGACGGAGAGCCTGATCCCGCGCTCGGAGCTGGTGATCGCCACCAAGGCCGGCAGCGTGCCCGACTCCGACCGCCGCTTCGACGCCTCGCGCGGCCACCTGCTGGGCGCCCTGGACGCCTCGCTGCGCCGGCTCGGGACGGACTACGTGGACCTCTGGCAGGTGCACGCCTTCGACCCGGCCACCCCGACCGAGGAGACCCTCGCCGCGCTGGACCAGGCGGTGGGTTCGGGCCGGGCCCGGTACGTCGGCGTGGCCGACTTCAGCGGCTGGCAGCTCGCCAAGGCCGCCACCTGGCAGCGCTGCGCGCCCGGCCGGGTGCCGCTGGCCGGCGCGCAGCTGGAGTACTCGCTGCTGCAGCGCGGCGTCGAGCGGGAGGTGCTGCCGGCCGCGCTGGACGCCGGGGTGGGCCTGCTCGCCTCCTCGCCGCTCGGCCGCGGGGTGCTGACCGGCAAGTACCGGCACGGCATCCCGCAGGACTCGCGGGGTGCCTCGCCGTACCTCGCGCCCTACGTGCAGCCGTACCTGACGGAGCGCTCACGGCGGATCGTGGACGCCGTCGCCACCGCGGCGGACGGGCTGGCCAGCAGCACGCTGGCGGTGGCGCTGTCCTGGGTCCGGGACCGGCCCGGGGTGGCCAGCGCGATCGTCGGGGCGCGGACGGCGGCGCAGCTGCAGGCGGCGCTGTCGGTGGAGGCGCTTACGCTTCCGGATGAGATCCGCGGTGCGCTCGACGACATCTCGGCGCCGGTCCGCCGCTACCCCGATCAGGACTGGAACGAACTGTGAGCCAGACGCAGCACCCCACCCCCGACGACGCGGTCTCCGTGGCGGACGACGCGGAGGTACCGGCCGCGTCCGGCGCGGGCGACCGGAGTGCCGAGGTGGCCGCGTTGGCGGAGGCGATCCGCAACGTCGGGAGTGGCGCCGAGGCCGCTGGGGCCGCCCCGGAGCAGCCGAGTGCCGTTCCGGAGGCCGACCGGGCCGAGGCGGTCCGGGCCACCGGCGAGGTGTTGGCGGCCGGCGGCGCGCCCGCGGCGGCCGTGCCGGGCCTGGCGGCGGCGGCCGTGACGGCCTTCGGCGAGCGGGCGGCCGAGGCCCTGCGCGCCGACCCGTGGGCGCTGCTGGCGCTGCCCGGCGTGCGCCCCGAGCAGGCCGACGGCTTCGCGCGCGGGCTGCTCGGCCCCGCCGCCGGCCCCGACGACCCGCGACGCGGCCAGGCCCTGGCCGGCTGGCTGCTGGAGCAGGCGGCGCAGCGCGGCCACTCCGCGCTGGAGGCGGCCGAGCTGCGGGCCGAGCTGGAGAAGCTCGGCCTGCCGGACCCGGCTCAGGTGCTGCAGGAGGCCGTGCTGGACGGCCGGGTGATGCCGTTCCAGGAGGAGCTCACCGGTGCCGAGGCCCCGGCCGGGGGCGAGGACGCCGAACCGCCGGTGCGGATGCTGCTCGCGCTGGAGCGGTTGGCGCTGGCCGAGGACAGCGCGGCGGACGGGCTGGTCCGGATCATGTCCACCTTCGAGCCGGCCGAGGGAGAAGCCTGGGAGATCGCGGCGGAGGCCGCGACCTCCTCCTCGGCCGCCACGCTGATCCGGTCGGTGGCCGCGCACCCGCTGGTCCTGCACACCGGCGACGCGGCCTCCCGCGGCGAGCTCGCCGCGCTGCTCGGCGCCGCCGACGGGCTCGGCCTGCGGGCCTGGGCCACCGCCTGGACGGAGTACGGCCGGGACGCCCTCAGTGCCCTGCCGCCCACCCCGACCGGCCGCTCGACCACCCTCGCCGAGCTGCTGGCCGGCCCGGACGGTGGCCCTGGGCGCGCCGAGGACGGCACGCTCGCCGTCGACCTGCTGATCGTCCAGGACGCCCCGCTGCTGGACCTGGAGCTGGCCGCCACCCTGGTGGAGTCGCTGGCCGACGGCACCCGGCTGGTGCTCAGCGGCGATCCGGGCCAGCTCTGGTCGGCCGGTCCGGGCCGGCTCTTCGCCGACCTGCTGGCCGCCAAGCCGTGCCCGGTGGTCGCCTCCCGCACCCCCGACCTCGGCCCGATCGGCGAGCTGGTCTCCGGCATCGGCATCGGCGAGCTCTCCACCGTCGAGGCGCCGGAGAAGGAGGTGGTCGTCCTCACCGCGCGGGACGCCGGGGAGGCGGTCCACCGGGCCGTCCAGCTGCTCACCGACTCCATCCCCCGCGCGCTGGGCATCCCCGCCGAGGACGTGGTGCTGCTGACCCCCGGGCACGGCGGCGGCGCGGGCACCCGGGCGCTCAACGCCGCGGCGAAGGCCCGGCTGAACCCCGGGCCGGGCCGGTTCGGCGGATTCGACCCGGGCGACCGGGTGGTGTACTCGCCGGTGCCCGGGGTGAGCCGGCCGGGCACGGTGCTCAGCGGTGACGCGGCCGGGCTGCGGCTGGCGCTCGCCGGCGGTGCCGAGCTCACCGTGACGCCGGCGCAGGCCGCCCAGCTGCGACACGGCTGGGCGCTCACCGTGCACCAGGCGGTCGGCCGGCGCTGGCCGGGCGCCGTGGTGGTGCTGCCGGAGGACGCCGCGGCCGGGCTGACCCGGCAGTGGGTCTACACCGCGTTCGGGCGCGCCGAGCGTCACCTGTCCGTGGTGCACGCGGCCGGGCCCGCGCTGGCGCAGGCCGTCGCCGAGCGGCCGGCCCGGTCGCGCACCACCCGGCTGCGGGCGGTCCTGGCCGAGCACGCCGAGCAGGCGTACTGAGCGGCAGGCGTATCAGGGCACCCGGGCGGGGCGCGGCGAGGCCCGAGGGTCGCACGTGATTTCGACGCGTGCGCCCCTCGGGCCTCGATCCGTGGGAACGGAAGGTCACCCGTCAACGGGTTCGCCCGGCTCGTCGTCCTCCTCCGGCTCCTCGTCGTCGTAGACCTCGCTGACGTCGAAGCGGCAGAGCAGCAGCTGCGGGTCCGGGCTGTCGAAGGGCTCGGCCAGCCACTCCCCCGGCTCGGTCGGCTCGGCCGACGTGACCCAGAGCGTCCCGTCGCCCTCCTCCAGCCCGAACTCCTCGGCGCGGGCGGCGATCTCGTCCGGCTCGTACTCGCCGAACAGGACGCCCACCGCGGCGTTCACCGCCCCGGCGCCACCGGCGCCGGGGGTGAGCGAGCTGTCCAAGCGCTCGGCCTGGGCACGCAGCCGGCGCGGATCGGCGATCCGGTAGTCGCGGCGGATCAGGACGCTGATCGCCTCCGGCTGCTCCGGCCCCCGGTAGCTGCCCGGGCCGCCGTCGCCGGGGACCTCGAACGGGGTGACCTCGTCGTAGACCTCGTAGAGCAACTGGTCGTAGGCGATGGCCGCCGCAGCCAACTCCTCGTAGGCGGCGAAGACAGCGGGGTCGTCCGCTGTGGTGGTGCTGGACACCGCTTCCAGATGGCGGTCGATGGCGGCCTTGACCGCCTCGGCGGCGTCGCGTACCTCGGTGCTGGTGAGCTGCGCGGCATCAGACATGGGTCAGACGCTATCCGCACCAGGGCCCGGGCTGCACCGGGGTTCCGCTCTGAGCACCCGAATTCCCGGCAACTTGACCCGCGATGTCCGAAGCGTACGCTTCTGTGCCCGCCCGAATACTCACTCCTTCGGCCCACGGCGGGCCGCATTCCGACGCCGAGCGCCGGGTAGAACGCCTCCAAGCGCGGCCGGGCCGGGGAGTTGACCGGGCATCAGAGGACTTCTGCCGGAGGACGGCGGCGGACCACCGGGCCGGGTGGTCCGAACCGGCGCCGTCGTCGGGGCCAGGGTCGTAGGCTTACCCGCTAGACGTCGCTGAGGAGGCGCACCTTGACCCCACCGAAGCTGGTCCGGCAGCCCGAGTACGAGTACCGGTCGCTGCGGATGCCGCGCGGGACGACGCGCAACGCGGCGCGGCAGCTGCTCACCGAGCACGCCGAGTACGGGCACTGGGAGCTGGACAGGCTGCGGCTCCTTCCGGACGGCAGCCGAACCGTCCTGCTGCGCCGCCGGATCATCCGGCAGGTGCGCAGCTGGTGAAGGGCCCGGGGGGGGGGGGGGGGGGGGGGTGGGGGGGGGGAGGGGGGGTGGGGGGGGGGGGGGGGCGGGGGGCGGGAGGGGGGGGGGGGGGGGGGGGGGGGGGGGGGGGGGGGGGGGGGGG
>NZ_JBVHLF010000043.1:0-35135 GCF_055559155.1 Kitasatospora sp. NPDC024654 | reverse complement strand
TCGGGGAGAACCGGGGCAGGGTGAGGGTGGTCCCCCCCCCCCCCCCCCTCCCCTCCCCCCCCCCCCCCCCCCCCCCCCCCCCCCCCGGTCCGCGGATCTCCGCGGTCAGGACCGGGCCGGTCAGGCCGCGGTCCGCGAGCGGCGGTACAGCACGCCGCCGGCGACCAGCAGGGCCAGACCGGCCGGCGCGATGACGCCGAGCCCGTCAGCGCCGGTGAAGGCCAGCCGGTTGGGGCCGGCCGCCGGCGCCGACGCGACCGGCTGCGCGACGGGCGCGGCGGCCGCCGCCGGGGCGATCGGGGTGCTGACCGACTGGACCGCGGTGGGCGGGGCCACCATCGGCGGCGTGGCCGGCGGCTGCTGCGGCGGCGCGACCGGCGCGGGCGGGGTGACCTGCGTCTCGTGGTTGGCGCAGTCGTTGCCCATCGCCGGGTTGCCGACGCCGACCACGTTGGCCGTGTTGCCGCAGGCGTTGACCGGGGTGTCGACCGGCGTCTGCACGGTGTTGCCGGAGAGCAGACCCGGCGAACCCTGACTGACACCGGTCGCGGTGCTGCCCGTGGTGCTGGGCAGGTGGCTCACCGGGGTGCCGGACGAACCGGGACCACCCGGACCGTTGCTCCCGGTGGTCCCGGGGACGCCGGGCACGCCCACGTTCGGAAGGTGGCCGGTCGGCGCCTGGCCCGTGGGCACGCCGGAGCCGCCCGGAGCCCCCGGGCCGGCCGGGGCGCCGGGCACTCCGGGGGTGTGCTGGCCGCCGTGCGTGACGTGGCCGGTGCTCGCGTTGCCGCACTGGTTGCCGTAGGCGGGGTTGAGCGCCCCGACCACATCGACCGTGTTGCCGCAGAGGTTGATCGGAGCATTGACCGGCACCTGCACGGTGTTGCCCGAAGCGACCCCCGGTGAACCGGCCGCCACGCCGTCCGCATCAGCGCTCGCGTACGCATAACCAGCGGTGGAGGCCAGCACGCTCCCGGTGGCTACCGCCGTGAGGATCCCTTTTCTGGCAACCTGTCGCATAGGTACCCCTGACATGTGATGGTCGGAATTTCCGACGAGAGACATTCCCGCCCCATGGAGAACGAGCTACCACGCCAAAAGTTGGCCCGCCCCGCGGCATCTCACCCGATCGAGTAGGTTTGCGGAATCACCTGACGTTCGATTCCGCATTTCACGCTCCGCGCGGCTACCGCGGTTGCTACGCCGGTCCGCCGGGACCGTGCCGGAGGGGGCGCCCCGACCGGGACGCCCCCTCCGTGCACCACCACCCCGTCGGGTCAGCCGGGCCCGACGGGCTCAACTCCCGGAGACCGCCGTCAGAGAGCCCCCGTCGGCCGTCAGTTGTTGTAGCAGTGGTTGCCGAAGGCCGGGTTCAGCAGGCCGATCACGCTGATGGTGTTGCCGCAGACGTTCACCGGGACGTGGACCGGAACCTGGATCTGGTTGCCGGACGCCACGCCGGGCGAGTTCAGCGCGGCACCCTCGGCACCTGCGTCGGCCGAGGCCACACCGGCACCCGCGAGCATCAGGCCACCGGCGACTGCGGCAACCGCGGCGATCTTCTTGACCTTCATGACTTCCTCCTGATCATCTGCCTGCTCATCTGCGCGGCCCGTTCTCGCGGGCCGCCATCAGAGTGAACGAGGCTCTGCCGAATGGGGTACGGAACCTTTGCGCCGTTCACCCTCAACGGTGATCCATCGATCAGCTGATCGAGATGAAATCTCCGGAAACAACGTTTCCGCGGTCACCTACCGCCAGGCCCTCAATCATTCCCTCGGACAATCTCCGCCGTCGCCCGGACTCCCCTTCCGGAACGCCGAACGGCCCGCCCCGGCAACCTCCCGGAGCGGGCCGCCACCCGACTCTCGCCTACCCTCTGCCCCGTCTCAGCTTGACTCTGTCGGGGATCTTGGTATTCGGCTGCCTGAGATCATGGTGGTGCGTCAGTCTTGCGGGTGAACGAGGCCCGTGAGACTGGCGAGGAGTGAGAGATGTCGGTGCATCCCCGTCCGGGCGCCGAGGTACCGGCGCTGACCGCGAGGATGGCGCGTGCCAGCAACCCAGGTGGCACGACGGCGATGTGGGTGCGGGACCGCCTCGACGGTCTGTGGGGCGACGAGGACTTCACCGACTGGAACCCGCGTGACGGGCGCCCTGGGCTGTCGCCCGCCCAGCTGGCCACGGTGAGCGTGCTGCAGTTCCTGCTCGGGCTCTCCGACCGCGACGCCGCCGAGGCCGTGCGCTGCCGCATCGACTTCAAATACGCGCTCGGCCTCGACCTCGACGACCCCGGCTTCCATCACAGCGTGCTCACCGACTTCCGCGACCGCCTGCTGGAGGACGGCCGGGCGGACCGCCTCCTCGACCTCGCCCTGGCCCGTCTGAAAGACGCCGGGCTGGTCCGCGAGCGCACAACCCAGCGCACCGACTCCACCCACGTCCTGGCCGCCGTGCGCGACCTGACCCGCCTGGAGCTGGTCACCGAAGCCATGCGGGCGGCCCTGGAGGAACTCGCCCGCACCGCCGGCCATGCGCTGGCCGGCGTGGTCGAGGAGGGCTGGGGCCGCCGCTATGGTCGGCCGGTGCGCCTGGGTAAGAACCCCACCCGGCCCAAGACAAGGATCAACACCACCGGGGCGGACGCCCGCCGACTGCTCGAACACCTGGCCCGGAACCATCCCGGCCTGCTGGACGGCCCCCAGGTGCAGGTCCTGCGGCGGATCCTTGTTCAGAACTACTACTGGGACACCGTCGGCCGTCTTCGCTGGCGCGACGATGATGACGACAGCGGCCTGCCGCCCTCCGCACACCGGATCGTCTCGCCCTACGACCTGACGGCCCGATACGCCCGGCGGGGGCAGGTCACCCGCTGGACGGGATTCCTCGCGCACGTGACCGAGACCTGCTCCAACGACGGCGCCAATGTGATCACGGATGTGGCCACCATGCCGGCCACCAGCGCCGACACCGAAGTCCTGCCCGGCATCCACACCCGGCTGGAACACCGGGGACTGCGGCCCGACCAGCACCTGGTCGACGGCGGCTACACCTCCCTGGTCCACCTGGAGCAGGCCGAGCGCGAGCACCGGATCACCGTCGTCGGACCGCTCCCGGGCAACCCCACCCACCAACACCGCCGGGGCGAGGGCTTCGCCCGTGACGACTTCCGCATCGACTTCGACCGCCAGGAGGTCACCTGCCCGCAGGGCCAGGTCAGCAGGGCCTGGCACGGCCCCTACCCGACATCCTCGCCGACCGCCGCCCCGCTCATCGTGGCCCGCTTCACCAAGAGCCAATGCCAGCCCTGCCCGGTCCGGGCCAAGTGCACCACCTCCCGCGACGCCGCCCGCAATGTGGGCTTCCCCCCGCGAGAGCTGCACGAACCGCAGATACGCAACCGTGCCGAGCAGCAGGAACCGGCCTGGCACAAGCGCTACGCGGTACGGTCCGGCATCGAGGGCACGATCTACGAGTTCGCCCACGGCCACGGCATGCGCCACTGCCGATACCGCGGCCTGGCCAAGGCCCACCTGCAGCACGTACTCACCGCCATCGCCGTCAACATCGAACGCCTCAGCCGACAGCCTCCGGGCGAAAGCACACCCCCACGACCACCGACTGCCTTCCAGAACCACCTCGACCAGCACGGCATCCAGCGCCTGCGTTCCTGGCGAGCCGTCAGCTGACGCCGCAGCGACCAAGATCCCCGACAGAGTCAAGCTCAGCAGGCGTCGATGAACCGGTCCAGCACCCGGACCCCGAACTTCAACCCCTCGACCGGCACCCGCTCGTCCACCCCGTGGAACATGCCGGCGAAGTCCAGGTCCGGCGGCAGCTGCAGCGGCGCGAACCCGAAGCAGCGGATGCCGAGGTCGTGGAAGGACTTCGCGTCCGTCCCACCGGAGAGGCAGTACGGCACGGCCCGGGCGATCGGGTCCTCGGCCCGCAGCGCGCTCTGCATCGCCTCGACCAGCGCGCCGTCGAAGCTGGTCTCCAGCGCCCGGTCGGAGTGCAGGCTCTCCCGCTTCACCCGCGGGCCCAGCACCCGGTCCAGCTCGGCGAGGAACTCGTCCTCGTAGCCCGGCAGGAAGCGCCCGTCCACGTGGGCCGTGGCCTGCCCCGGGATGACGTTCACCTTGTAGCCGGCACCGAGCATGGTCGGCTGGGCGGTGTTGCGCAGCGTGGTGCCGATCATCTTGGCAATGCCGCCGAGCACCCGCAGCGTCTCGTCCATGTCCTCCGGGTCGAGCCGCACGCCCAGCGCGTCCGACAGCTCGTCCAGGAAGGCCCGGACGGTCTTGGTGATCCGCAGCGGGAAGGTGTGCCGGCCGAGCCGGGCGACCGCCTCGCAGAGCTCGGTGATGGCGTTGTCGTCGTTCTCCATCGACCCGTGCCCGGCCCGGCCCTCGACCGTCAGTCGCATCCAGTGCATGCCCTTCTCGGCAGTCTCGACCAGGTAGAGCCGCACGTCGTTGTTGACCGTGAACGAGAAGCCACCGACCTCGCCGATCGCCTCGGCCACGCCCTCGAAAAGATCCGGGTGCTTGTCCACCAGGAACCGCGCGCCGTACGTGCCGCCCGCCTCCTCGTCCGCGAGGAACGCCAGCACCAGGTCGCGCGGAGGCTTGCGCCCGGTGCGCAGCCGGTCGCGCACCACCGCGAGGGTCATCGCGTCCATGTCCTTCATGTCCACCGCGCCGCGACCCCAGACGCAGCCGTCCGCGATCTCCCCGGAGAACGGGGGGTGCGTCCAGTCGTCCGCGTTGGCCGGCACCACGTCGGTGTGGCCGTGGATCAGCAGCCCGGGCCGCGACCGGTCCTCGCCCTCGATCCGCACCACCGTCGAGGCCCGCCCCCTGGCGGACTCGATGATCTTCGGCTCCAGCCCGAACTCCGCCAGCTGCTCGGCCACGTACTCCGCCGCCGCCCGCTCGCCGGGGCCCGAGTTGTCGCCGTAATTGCTGGTGTCGATCCGGATCAGGTCCCGGCAGATCTCGGCGACCTCCGACTCACCGGTCACCCGCTCCGCCTTGGACACGCTCGACTCGCTCACGGTCACTCCTCGTCGTCTGACCCGCTCCGGCCACTCGGTCCGGACCGCCCCCCGACTCCCCAGGGCGCTGCGGGCACGGTCCAGCCATCCTCCCCCAGCCCCCGCCCCACCCCAAGGGCAAACCCCCCGCAACGCGCCCGTCCCCCGTCCCAGCACCCCCTCCCCCTCGCTTTTGGGCCCCAGACCCGATCTTTGCTACAGTTATCCATGTCAACGCGGCGGTAACGCAACGAGGACGACAACACCTAGTCCGGGTGGCGGAATGGCAGACGCGCTAGCTTGAGGTGCTAGTGCCCTTTATCGGGCGTGGGGGTTCAAGTCCCCCCTCGGACACGACCCATTGGCCAACATGGTTGGCTAGGGAATGCAGGTCAGGAGCGATCCTGACCTGCATTTTGCGTTGTGCGTGGTTGTAGTCGCAGCGTAGGCCGAGAGCGGCGTAGGTCTGGCGCTTGATCTCGGGGTTGGCGTCGTGCAGGACGTCGACCATGCTGCCGGCCTGGTTCACGAGGTCGGTGATCTGCTGTTCGGTCAGGGCTTGGGTGCGGCGGGCGCCGGAACCGGTGGTGGCGCGGAGTCGGGCTTCGGCTCGGGCGCGTTGGGTTTCGGTTTCGGCGATCCAGCGGGTGATGGGGGCGGTGGCTCCGGGGTCGGCGGTTTTGAGGGCTTCGCGGTAGCGGGCGAGGTCGCGGTCACAGGTGGCGATCTCGGCGCGTGCTTCGACCTCCGCGGCCTGGTTGCTGGTAGGGGCTTGTGGACCCTGGGCGGCGTGGAGTCGGTGGATCGTGGCGGCGCGGCGGCCGGGGGCGAAGGTGAGGGCGAGCCAGCGGTCGAGGTGGGGGATGACGTCGGCTTCGCGGAAGAGGACGTTGCGGGGGTGGGTGATCTTGTTCGCGAGGGCGTACTCCTCGGGGTATCGGCAGCGGTAGTACGCCTCCTCGTGGGACCACTGGCTGCCCATCTTCCGCTCGCATAGCGTGCAGTCGACCCGGCCGCGCAGCAGGTAGGGGTGGATGGCGCGGACCCGGTCGCGTGGGGAGTTGTGGCGGCTTCGCGAGAACATGATCTGCTCGACCTTCTCGAATGTTTCACGCGTGACGAGGGGTGGGTGCGCTGGCTTGTCGGACCAGATCCACTTGTCGGCGGGGTTCCACTTGAGCTTGGTCTGGTAGCCGAGGGTGACGTCCTCGACGTCGATGAGGACTTCGTCCTTGCGCTGCTTGTTCCAGACCTGGTGGCCGGTGTAGCGGGGGTTGGTCAGGATGGCGCGCACGGCGGACTTGCCCCAGGCCAAGCCCTCGCGGTGGGAGTTGCGGGCGCGGTCGTGCGCGGAGGGCGGCAGGATGCCGTCGCGGGTGAGTCCCTCGGCGATGGCGAAGATGCCCCGGCCGCGCAGGTACTCGTTGAAGATCCGTTGCACGACGGGTCCGGCGACCGGGTCGGTGAGGAGGATGTGCAGGCGCTTGCCGTCGGCGGCTTTGGCGGGGTTGGGGTGCGGTCCGCCGTCGCCGATCCGGTAGCCGTAGGGCGGGCGGCCGCCGAGGAAGCGGCCCTCCAGCTTGGCCTGGGCGGCCATGGCCGAGCGGACGCGGACCTTGATGCGGGAGCGTTCGGCCTTCGACATGCCGCCGAAGACGGACATGACGAGGTCGTGGGCCTCGCTGTCCGGGTCGATCGGGCCGCCGACCTCAGGGACCCACAACTCGACGCCGTAGTGGTCGAAGACGGGTTGGATCAGGCTGTACTGGTTGCCGTAGAAGACCCGTTGGGGCTCACCGATGACGACGGCGTCGAAGCCCCGGTTGGGGTCGGCGAGCGCGTCCAGGAGCGCGGAGGCGTTGGGGCGGCGGCGCCAGGGCAGGGCGCGGGAGTGGCCGATGTCGAAGTACTCGGCCACGATCCGGCCCTCGACCGGGGTGATGAGGGTGGTGGCGCGGGTGAGTTGCCAGTTCCTCGACGCCACGGGGTCTTGGAGGTCTTCGGTCGAGCAGCGTCCGGCGAACGCGAAGTCGCGCATGGGGCGGGCTCCTTGTCGGTGGGGTGCGGGTCGAGGTGCTGCCGGTCCCTGGTCCGGTGGCCGGTGTGGTGGTGCCGGCCACCGGACCAGGGACCGTTGTTCTGTCGTAACTCGGACGTGGGAGTTACTCCAGCGGCATCACCCTGACGGTTCGGCGGGGTACTGCTTCGGGCGGTGTTCGATCAGCATCCGCAGCAGCAGTGCGGCGGCCTGGTCGTTGAGTGCCGGCACCTCGTCGGGGAACTCGACGGTAATCGCGGTTCGCTCCGGATCGGGGTCATTGCGGAACTCGTTGACGATGCGGAGCAGATCGGTCAGGGCGGCGGCGGCTTGGTTGACGGCCACCGAGTTCCCCAGCAACCGCAGACGGGCGGTTCGCGAGATTCCGGGGACGTCGGTCCAGCCGACGGAGAGGCCCATCACCCACTCCACGAACTCCGGCGACAGGACCGGTGTCCCGGTGCGTCCCGGGCAGGTGGGGGCGGGCGCCGGGCGGCCCAGGATGCGTTCCCAGCGGCGGATCGCCGGTTCGTACTCGCCCCAGTCGGTGTGACTGGGAGTCAGGTTTTGGGGCCCGCCGGGTTCATGCGGTCGAGGGCCGCAACGGCCGAGGGCAGCGAGAGATCGCCCTTGGAACCCTTCTGCCGCGGGCTGCCCTTGACACCGTCGCCGGCCAGCGGGGTCGGCAACAGGACGGGGGTGGCCTCCTCCTGCGCGTGCTGAGCAGCGACGTCGCCGGTCTTGGTCAGCGTGAGGGCGACCTGGGTGCGGAGGTTGAAGCCGCGGCCGATGGGCCGGGTCCGGCCCGGCCCGGTCGAGTCGGAAACCGTGGGCGTCACCAACAGCCGCGTCGGGGCGGGCGGCGAGGAGAAAGAGCCGGTCTCGGCGGTGCGGGGCTCCGACGTCACTCGCTCGTAGGCAGCGCCACGCGAGGTCGTACCCGCTCGCGGCCAGGTCGGCGGCGACGGTGTCGAGTCCGCGCCGGCGCAGGGCGGTGACGTTCTCCAGGAAGACGTAGCGGGGTGCCAGTATGCGAATGGCGTGGGCGATGGTGTGCCAGAGTCCACTGCGGGTGCCTTCCGTGAGGCCGGCGGCGCGTCCGGCGTAGGAGATGTCCTGGCAGGGGAACCCGGCGGTCACGATGTCCACGGGCTCGACAGTGCGCCAGTCGACGGTGGTGAGGTCGCCGTGATTCGGGACGTGAGGGAGGCGGTGGGCCAGAAGCAGGCGCGCGGCCGGGTCGTTGTCGGCGCACCAGACCAGCCGGGCGTCGAGGACGGCTTCGACCGCGAGGTCCAGGGCGGCAGTCCCGGTGCACATGCTGCCGATCCGCAGCGCGGGGCCCGTCGGGGTGGGGGCCTGCGGGCCGGGGATGTCCGGCCCGCAGGCGGTAGCGGTCCTCACGTGGTCATGCCCTCAAGGGTGGCGGCCACGATGGGTTGACGGGCCGTCACCGGTGGGCGGCCGGGGGTCCTTCGAGGCGCATGGAAGACCAGGACGTCCTCGTGCACGATCAGGTGCATGGGCACGCCGGCGGCGCGGGCGGTCCGGACGTTCTTGAGCTGGAAGAAGGAGGGCCGGGCGGCCAGTTCGCCGTCGCGCACGGCCGCGAGCAGGGCCACGCACCGCTCGACCGGGGTGAGGCCGGCGGCCTGTCCGGCGGCGATGATCGCGGCGGGCAGGTCAACGAGTTCGCCGTGGTGGCGCCAGGGTCGGGCGGTGACCGCGACGTGCGCGTTCGGGGCCAGCAGGGGCAGGCAGTTGGCGAGGATCGTGGTGAAGGCGTCGACGAGGGCGTCGGTGGGGGCGTGGGCGAGGTTGGCCGGGTTAGTGCCGTAGGTGGCGTCGAACTTCGCGACACCGCGTCGGCCGGTGTCGCGGGTGGCGTTCACGCGGCCGTGGACGGAGGCGCCGTAGGGCGGGGAGGTGAGCAGGAGCTGGACCTGGCCGTGGTGTTCGGGGCCGGGGAGGCTGTGGGCATGGCGGCCGTCGCCGGTGCGGACGCCCGCTCGGCCGGTGGCGCCCTGAGTGCGGGCGAGGTGGAGGTTGGCCCGGGCGACGGCGCTCCAGCGGCCCTCGAGCTCCACGCCGACCGCGTCGCGGCCGAGGTGGACAGCCTCCACGAGGGTGGTGCCGATGCCGCACATCGGGTCCAGGACGAGCTGGCCCGGGTCGGTGTAGGCGGTGATCGCGTGCGCGGCGATCGCGGGGAGCATCTTCGCCGGGTGGGCGGCAGACGCCGGGGTGTAACGGTCGCGGCGCTGGTTGCGGGCGTCCTTCTGCGCGGTGACCCACACCGAGGTGGGCAGCGACGCGAGGCTCACCGGGGCCGGGATGGTTCCGGGGGCTCGGCGCGGCGAGGGCTGAGCGGCGGGGGCGGAGGCAGGGGCGGGCTGGGGGTGAACGGTCATGGAGCGCTCCTCACTCGGGGTGTTGGGGGTCGGGTGGGGAGAGTTCACGGCTTGATGAAGGCGAACAGGTCGTTGTGGATCACGTTGTGGCGTCCGGGCGCCGGGTGGGTGTGGTGGCAGACGCAGTCCTGGCGGTGCCGGACCCGCACCGGGGTCGCGGGGATCAGGTGCCCGTCGGTGGCGGTGGCCTCGGCGGCGACGATGTGCTGCAGGTACACCAGGCCGCTGGCGCGGGCGTGGGCGACCAGGTAGCCGGCGGTGTCCTGACCCGTGCTCTGACGGGATGTCACCACCAGGACGCCGTCGGGCTCGAGAGCCTGGGCGCAGGCGTCGGTCAGCGCCGCGAGTTGGGCGTGGGTGGTGAAGGCGTGCGGGGCGGCGATCGCGAGCCGGGCGCTGCCAGCGTGGTGGTCGGCGCTGGTGGAGTGGGTGTCGGGGTGGCCACGGCGCAGTAACGCGAGGGAGGCGACCTGGGCGGCCCGCTGCTGGAGGGTGCTGTAGGCGACGTCCGCGTCGTGGCGAGTGCGGACATAGCCGAGGGCCTTACGGCCAGTGGTGACGGCGGCAATCAGGCAGGAGGCGTTGCCGGCCTCGGGGACGTAGACGAGGTCGCCGGGGGCGGTGAACGCCTCGACGATCTGCCGGGCCAGGCTGATGGGCAGGCGGTTGGCGCAGGCGGCGCCGATCGGGGTCTCGCAGACCGAGCAGCAGCCGGCGAGCGGTTCGGTCAGCCAGACCGACAGCGGAACGGACTTACTCGTCGAGTGCGTGCGATGGCTCGGGCGGTGGTGGGTGCTACCGACGGTGCTGGGCTCGCTCATGGGCGTCGACCCGATGGTCGCCGCAAGACGTTGACAACCAGGGAAGCGGCGATTCCCCCGGTTTTCTAACGCCAGGACTCGGCCCAGGTTCTCCTTCTACGGACCGTAAATAGATGAACATCTGACCCCGCGTGGGCTCATACAGTTCCTGAAGCATGGCTGAGCAGGTGAGTTGATGAGGCATCGCGAAGACGGCTCTGCCAGAGGTTTCGTGAGATCCCACCCCGGCGGTCCAGGCAGGAACGTTCCGCGTGGGATGAGCGGGTGAACCGACGCGGCGTCAGAGGGTAAGGCTGGGAGACCCGTAGGTTCTGCAGAACTCGCACTCACAGCTGGTGAGGGAGTTCGCCCGGCAGTGGGCGGTCGGCCAAGAGTCGGATGCGCAGGGGCCTGGATCGACCTGCGCCCCGTCGCGGAGCACTGACCTGTCGCACCAAGTGCAGCGGAGGGTCACGTCGTATCTGCTAGGTCCCCGTCAGAGTCGCACTCCTTCTGATGCTTCGTGTCGGTGGCAGATGCCTTCTTGAAATATGAGGGTTAGGCGTCAAATTTCAAACCAAGCTGCCAGCGGACGCTGGAGCGGAACATTTCGGAGAAGGGTCCGTGGGGGTCGCTCGGCGGTAGCTTCTCTTCGTCGCTTATTGAGACGTGCGACAGGCGCTCGACGGGCGTTTTCTCCATCACCTCGTTAAGGAGTGTCAGGATACGGGGCATCAGCTCCTCCACCAAGATCCCAGCGTCCATGTACAGACGGTCCAGGCCGATGTTTTCGATGCCCCACCTTTCCCGGTGGCCGCCCAGCGCATCCATGGCATTGATGATTTCCTGCGCATCTTTCGGGGGAAGGGCCACCATCGTCCTTCTATTGCGCCAAGCTCCGGTGTCGACCGTTGTCGGCGAAAGAGCGGCGCCGTGAACACAGTTCCGTAGCAAGCGGAGAACGGTCAGTGCCCTCTCACCATTGGTGCCAGCGGCGACGACAGCGGCGAGTGCTGGTTCGACGGCCTCAACCTTCGCTACGAATCGCTTCGGCTCCAGCTGCTGCCAGCCGATGCCGTGCGGTGATCCGTTGATCTCCAGGACCTGGTGGGCAACCCGGGCAGTAATGTCCACCGCGCTCATCAGGTTGATGAGAATGCTATCCAGGACGGCCAGCTGGACCTGGGTGGTGTGACTGGTCTGGGGCTGGTTGAGCGCTTCATACAGCTCGTCGCGGGCCTGAAGCGCGCGCTGCACCCGCTGGGGGAGTGAACTAGCAAGTTCCATGAGGCTTCTGTCATCAGAGCCAATGGAATGCTGCACGCATGCGGCGATCCAACCCCATGCGGCGGGCAAGAATTCACGGGCTCCTACCCAATAGAACAGGTTCCGCCCGAGCTTATGGGAGAAGCCGCCTTCGGGTGCGATCTCGGCATAGAACTCACCTTGGCATCTGAGATAGAAGCTGATGAGCGAGAGCGCTCTTTCGGGAGAGCAGACCGTTACACCGTCCGCAAAGTTCGCCCGCATGCCATGCAGATATGGGCGCCTAGTGATGAAGAGATCTACCTCTATCTCTTGGGCGATCTGCGCAGCCAGGGCGTCAGCTTCCCGCCGCTCTGCCGCTTGCTCCGGGAAAAGCTCGCGATAGGCAGGATGATTTATGTCATGCCGGGCTATTTGCAGTGCGTTGCCCATGACACCGCATAGGCTCACGCCGTCCTTGGTGGCGACCTGAAATTCACGCACGCTGTCATCAGGGCGAGGTCGATCATGCAGGACCTCCACCCAGCCGGGCACCGCTTCGCCTCCCCACGCCAGCGTGCGTCGCGGTTCCGACGGAGGCGGCCCGGCGTCGGCATAACGGAGTACCTTGACGTACGGATGCGCGAGGAGCCCAGACAACAGGTACTCCTGGCTCCAGCGGGCGTCACTGCCGACTGGGACATCCGCATCTACCAGTACTGTCAGCGACCGCAGTCGCGGGCGGGGTACGAAGAGGTACGCGCCGGCACCATCCGGTGTCTTGGGCCAGTCTTCTTCCTGCACTCTGCGATTGCTGTTACGTGGGATCTCAAATCGCATAGTCGGAACTCCTGACTATGTTGTAGCCGTACTGGCATGGGTCATACCCGCCACTTGATCTGGATGAACTCCGGATCGAGCCGGAAGCCACGCCAGCTCCTGCTGGCTGGCCGGATTAAACGAGCCATGAGCGACGGTCTGAGAACGGCGTGCGGACGTCAGCTGGAACGGAGCGGTCGGCCTCGGCTCCACTGGCCGCAACGACGTCGATGTAGTCCCCGCTGGCTACCGTTTCGGCGCTGCATTCGGGACACGGCCCGCTTCTGGAGCACCCTGACCCAGCCGTGCCAAGGAGCTGTCGGACGTGAGAGAACGCGTCGTTGGGGAAGTCAGCCCGGATGGCGAACCACTGGCCAGATTGCTGGTCGGCTGGGAGGTTCGAAGCGATCGCCGGCCTCATCGGGAGGTAGAGCTCGCCGGCCTCGTACCGAAGCAGGAACACCCGGTCCAGGTAGTGGCAGGTGTCGGGTTCGGGAGCGTTGGCGTCGAGCCAGGCGACACCATCCTGCCGTGTCCCGGGGCCCCACAGCAGATCCGTCGGGTACCAGGTGGCCTCGTAGACCGAATCGAACTGAGCCAGCTCGGGGTCGGATCGGTATCGGCCGGGTTCGAAGATCGCTCGCACGATGGCGAACTCCCAGGCGCTGTCGACGTCGGAGGTATCGCGTAGGTTGTCGGCGGCCGTGGCGGAGAACTCGCTGCCGTCGTTGGCCCAGGCTATGGCCACGATGCTGCGCTCCACCGGTCCGGGGAACAGCCGCCCACCGGGCGTCGGGGTGCCCCAGAGCTGGTTGATCATCTCGTGCAGGTCGCTGAGCATCCGGACGGCTTCTACCGGTCCGAGCAGGTGATACGACGTCGGGTGAGCGACGAAGTTGCGCAGGTTGGAGAGCGCGCGCTCGACGCCGCGGCTGCGCTGGCCAGGCCATAGGCCGACCGCTCGAGCCCAGGCCCGTAGGCCGCCGAGCATGCCGTTGAACTCGATGCTCTCGGGGCCTTGGCCAAGCCGGAGTCGCCACGGCCTCCGGTACCGCTTGAGGGCTTCGTGGACCTGTTCGTACCGCTCAGCTTCGACCTCTTCGGCCATGCCGGTTGGGTGCACGAAAACAATCTTGCCTCCGTGGTAATCGACGAACCGGTCCCGAAGGGCTTGCTCGATGACCAGTAGCGCGTGATCGCTGACCAGCGTAAAGAGGTCGTAGCAGAGGACACCATAGGCGAAGACCGTCCGGAGCCGGTCGAAGCTTTGGCGGGTACCCTCTGCCACCTGCGGAGCCAGTTTGAGGCCGGCAACCATCTGCTGCTGGAACTCGGCCGAGCTCTCGGGTGTCATCTGAACGCCGAGCCCCAGACCATGGGGCGTGAACGCCAGCGTCCTCTGGTCGGCTTGGCGCAGCTCATCCCAGCTCTTGATGACCATCGCGATCCCCTCCGGCGTCTGGCGAACTTCGCACCATAGCCCGCGAGTCAGGTGCGCCGCAGGGAATTCAGGCGGCCGCCAGCCCCTCCAAGGCTGGATAGCCCGGCCATAGCTACTACGACCGCACGGCGTCGATTTCCGCCATGATCTGCCCTGTTCCTCTCGTCGCCCCTGAAGGGGCGTCCTCCCTCATCGCCGGCTCGCCCCAGCAGCACCCTGAGGAGCTGGGTCGTGCTGGCGCCAGCTCACGCAGTCGGTCATGGGCCTATCGCGAGTTCACCGCGCTCGGGAGTCAGCCGCACTGCCAGGTGAAGACCGCCTTATCGAACCGCCTGGCGGCCAGGTCCTCTCGGCGGATGAGCCAGTACAGCGAGCCCACGTCGCCCCACATCATGTCGGCGTCGTTGTCGCTGTCGATCTGTGCGAGCAGCAGCCAGCGCTCGGCCTCCGTGGCCAGCTCCGGCGAGTGCCAGGAGGTGCTGCCGCCGAGGAGGGCGTGCGCTACCTCGTACTCGACGGGGTTCTGGACTGACATCGCATGGCCGCCGATGCGGTGGCACGGTCCGTCCCGGGTGTCGCTGACGGCCTTCCCGAAGGCTTCGTCGCTGATCGAGTGGTCACGCGGGTCCCAGCCCGGTCCGCCGAAGGTGCGCTGGGTGGTGGGGTGCCACGGGTCGAGGTCGGAGGCGGTCAGCTGCGCGGTGAGGGTGATCTCCGGATAGGGCGTCAGGCCTTCCGGGGTCGGGGGGTCGACGGTCTCGGTCCCGGCGGGGACGTAGATGACGCGGGCTCCGTCCCAGCTGTCCCGGTCGTCGACGATGACCAGCGCGTCGCCGTCGTCCAGCTGGCCGTCGAAGTAGAAGAACAGCAGCGTGCCGTCCGCCGGGAGCGGTATGTCCAGCTCACCCGTCGGCAGCGCCGCGCAGTCCACCGAGGCCACGAAGGACAGGGGCCCGTGCCCTTCCCAGACCGGCCAGTCGGTGCCGTGCGGCAGCACGGGGACGCCGCCGAGCCTGGCTGCCGCCTGACCTCCATCGGCTCCGGCGGCGAGACGGGCGCAGGGCCGCAGCAGGGCGGTCCACTTGTCGGCGACGTCCGCCGGCAGGTGCTGGTGGGCGATGGCGGACAGTTCGGCGTTCCACGAGGTCATGCGCTGATCATGCCGGGTTCCGCCGACAACAAGCCGTCAGTCTCGGCGGCGGGCAAGAGGTCCTGAGGAATTTCTTCGACGAATTTCAGCAGCCCGGAGGCGCTTCGTCGCCGCGCCTCGGAGGTGGGCGTTTGCGCAGTTCAGCCGCCTGATGGAGGCGGGATGGAGGCGGGCCAACTCCATGCCGCCTCCGAGCAGTCCGCAGGGCGGCTCCGTATCTGCTTCGCCCCGCCCGAAGATCGTCTCCGGGGCGGCTCCGGGGCCCTTGGCGCACTCGATCCACTCGGCGATCAACGCCGATGACCTCGGATCGAAGGAGCACAGCCGTGGACATCCATACGACTTCGGGAAAGCCGGTGGAGCCGCTCCAGCTCGTGGAGCAGGAGATGCGCCGGCTGGTCGACCGGCGCGTGCCGTTGACGCTGTACGTCGGGGACCTGGACCCGGCGCTGCCGGACGCCTGGTTGGACATGGCGTCGCTGCGGGCGCTGCTGCTGCACCCGACGGTCGGGTACGCGGTGCGCGGGGCGATCTGGGTGCGGCTACTGCGGCTGACGCGGGCCGGTGGGCAGGCGGGTGAGGATTGGCGGGTCGCGACGTGCGCGATGGCGCTGCCGGGGCTGTACCGGATCGCCGCCCGGATGCGGCGGGAGGTGCCGCAGCAGGCGGTGGAGGTGCAGCAGGTGATGCTGGCCGGGTTCTGGGACGCGCTGGTGACGGTGCGGGAGCGGGCCGAGTCGATGGCGGAGCCGGGGCGGATCCCGTCCAGCCTGTGCTGGGCCGCCGATCGGGCGGCCCGCTCGTTTCGTGACCGGGAGCGTGAGGTCGGGCGGCGCACGAGCGGCCTGCGGGACGGGGACTGGCCGGCGGGCGTGGTGCTGAACCCGGAGACGGTGTTGGCGCAGGCGGTCTCCGAGGGCGTGTTGTCGCAGCGGGCGGCTGACCTGATCGCGGTGACCCGGCTGGACGGGGTGCCGGTGCGGGTGCTGGCCGAGCGGGCCGGGTGCACGCCGGAGTCGCTGGGGATGCGGCGTCGGCGGGCCGAGGTGAAGCTTGTCGCCGCACTGCGGGACGGGCGGCTGGACTGCGCGACGACGGTCAATCTGATGAGCGAGCGTTAGAAAGCGCTGCTCACAGTGTTTTGACTGATTGAGAAGGGAGTGCGGCCCCACGGAAGTGGGGCCGGCGCCCGGCATCACAGGGGCATCCGCCGCGGACGTTGACACCCGCTGCCTGCCACCCGACCCGCGAGGGGAGGTGACGGCCCGATGGAGCCCCCGCCGAGCGCCCGACCATCCGCACTCCCTTCTCCCCCGTCGGCCAGGTGCTGCCCGGCTCGGCTCCGTCCTCGTGTTCCTTGGGGGTTTCCCATGCGATGTGCACGTTTGCTGAAGTCTCGTCGGCCGCCGTGGTCCGAACTGATGGTCGTCTCCAGCGCGCTGTTCCTGACCCTCTCGGCCGCGGGTGACGCGTTCGCGGGGACGGCCGTGGTGGCCGGTCCACCGACGCTCGACCAGGTCTTCGGGAACATCACGTTGTGGATCACCGGGATCGTCGCCACGGTGGCCACCACGTTCCTGACCGTCGGCGGGCTGCGCTACCTGCTGGCCGGGGGTGACCCGGGCGAGGTGATGAAGGCGAAGAACGCGGTAAAGTCCGCCGGACTCGGCTACATGCTCGCGATCCTCGCCCCGGTGATCCTGGACGTGCTCAAGGGCCTGGTCGGCAGCAAGTGACATCGCGTCAGCGGCATTACAGGCAGCTGGTGCGGGTCGCGCTGGTGCTCCTCGCCATCGGCGCACTCTGCTCGCAGCAGCCCGCCCACGCCGACCCCGGGCCGGCACCGAGCACGCAGGCTCCGACGCCCGGCCTGATGCCGTCCCCACCGGTCAGTGAGCAGCCCCGTCCGACGCCGACTCCGGCCCCTTCGCCGGGACCGGCTCCATCCGCTCCCGCTGACAGTGGGTCAGGAGACGGCGGCGGGGACTCGGCGTCGTTCTGGGACATCCCGGGGCAGATCCGTGAAGCGATCACCGGCTGGCTGGGCGACCTGATCCGGCCCATGGTCGAGCCGGTGATCAACGGCGTGGTGCGCGCGCTGCTGATCACCCTCGATCCGGCGTTTTCGGGCCGGGTGCGGGAGTTGTGGGAGGCGATGCGGGTCATCGCAATGACCGGCTACGGGCTCTTCGTCCTGGCCACCGGGCTGACCGTGATGACCCACGGCAGCGTCCAGCAGCGATGGAGCGCGCAGGAACTCCTGCCCCGGCTGGTGCTGGGTATCGCCGCCTCCAACCTGTCACTGACGCTGTGCTCCACCATGCTGACGCTGGCGAACGCCCTCACGGTAGCGATCTTCGGCAACGGCGTCAGCGCCGACGACGTGGCCGGCACCCTGATCGGACTGATCCTCGCCCAAGTCACCAACACCGGGGCGCCGTACATGCTGGTGATCCAACTCGTCGCACTCACGCTCGCCGGAACGCTGCTGGTGACCGCGCTCATGCGCACCGCAGGAATCGTGCTACTCACCGTCGGGTCCGCGCTGATGCTCGCCTGCCACGGCCACCCGGCCAGCGACGGCATCGCCCGCCTGTGGTGGCGCGCCTACCTCGGGTGCCTGGGCACCCAGATCGTCCAGGCACTCGCGCTGCTGGTCTGCGTCAAAGCCCTGCTGGACCCGGGCAACTACGGGCTCGTACCGATCACCAAGTCCACGCCGCTGGTCAACCTGATGCTGATCTGCTGCACCCTCTACCTACTCATCAAGATCCCGTCCTGGATCCGACGTATCGTCACCACCCCCGCCCGGAACATCACCGGCAACACCGGGCCGCGAGTGCCCGGGATGCGGATCCTGCGCAAGATCGCGATCGGCGCCGCCCTCGGGTCGCCGTTCGGACCGTACGCCTTCGGCGCCGCGCTCGGGGGCCGAGCCCGAGCGGCTTGGAAGGTCGGACGAGCCGCGACGCCTGGGCGCGGCGCGGGCGGTGGCACTCCTCGCTACCGCTGGGGGCCTCCCCGCAGAGGCGGCCCCGGCCCGGGAGGACCCGGCCGACCTGGCGGCCCAGGCGGAGGCCGTCCTGGTGCCGGACCCGGCGGCCCTCGCCGCGGCGGCCCTTCACCGACCACGGCCGGCCCCGGCCCGAGTGCCGCGCCCACACCGTCCTACCAGTGGGGTCGACCTCGCCGGAATGCTCCCCGCAAGCAGACGCTCCCGCCGCCCAGCCCTTCGCTTCCGCCCGCAGGAGTGACCCCACCCGGCAACCGCCCCGGACCCACTGGCCCGCAGCCAGGCACCGGCGGCCCCGGTTCTCCGCCGCCCAAACCCGGCCCCACCAGCTCACCACCGCCCGCCGTGCGGCCGACCGCCGCTGCCAACCTGCGGCCGGCGCGGGTCAATCTCCCACCCCCGATCCCCCGCCCGGCGCCCTTGCGCCCGCCCCTCGACGACGGACCACCGAACTCCCGTCGCGGAAGGAGTTGAACAACCGTGAACCAGTACTCCCGCGAGGACGACGGCTGGCCCTCGCTCGTCAAGATCCCCGCCGAGGTAGAGCGGGACGACACAATCCTCGGCCCGCTGACAGCACGTCAGAGCATTCAGCTCGGTGTGCTCATGGCCGCGCTGTGGCTCGGCTACCAGGCGACAAAGCAGTTCGTTCCCCCACTGTTCTACCTGGCAGCCGCCGTCCCCATCGGCACGGCGGGCACCATTGCCGTCCTCACCCGCCGTGAAGGCCTCACTCTCGACCGCTGGCTGCTCGCCGCGTGGCGCCACTCCCGCTCCCCGCGACGCCTGGTGCCGGCCGCCGACTCCTGTGACGGCCCGTTTCCCTGGCAGGCCGCCGCGCAACGGGAGCAGCCGGCGACGCCCCCGGCCGAGCTGCGGCTGCCGATCGCGGACGTCGGGCCGGACGGGGTGATCGACGCTGCTGATGCCGGCCGCGTCGTGCTCAGCCGGGCCGGGACCGTCAACTTCGGCTTGCGGACCGGGGGTGAGCAGCAGGCGCTGATCTCCGGCTTCGCGCGGTGGCTGAACGCCTTGACCGGGCCGGTGCAGATCCTGGTGCGCTCCCAGCGTCTGGAGATCGGACCCGCGGTGGCCGAGTTGGAACAGGCCGCCGGCTCGCTCCCGCACCCGCTGCTGGAGGAGGCCTGCCGGGAGTACGCCGACTTCCTCGCCGAACTGGCCGCTGAACAGGAGCTGCTCTCCCGTCAGGTGCTGGTGGTCCACCGCGAGCCCGGCTGCGATCGGGCGGCCGGGATGAGGGCGCAGCGCCGGGCCGAAGAAGCGGTCGGGCTACTCGCGGCGGCTGAAGTTCCGCTGCGGCCCCTGTCCGGGGCGGAGGCATTCGCGCAGGTGGCTGCCGCGACAGCACCGGACACCCCAGTACATCCCGACCCGGCGCTGCCGAACTCGCCGGTCACTCTCATCAGCGACGGCGGTGCCCTGTGAAGGCCCATCAGGCGACCTGCGCAGTGGTGGGGCTGGGGCCGGACAGCGTCCAGGTCGAGGCGCGGGTGCTGGCGGTCGGTGATCTGCTCGCCACCACGCTCCTCGTCACCGGGTACCCTGCCGAGGTCGGCGCGGGCTGGCTGGAGCCGCTGCTGAGCTACCCGGGTCGGCTGAACGTCAGTCTCCACATCGACCCGGTGCCCGCCGCGCTCGCGGCCGACCGGCTGCGCAAGCAGCGTGCCCGGCTGGAGGCAAGCCGTCGCGCGGGTGCGGGGCGCGGGCAGTTGGAGGATCCGGAGACGGAGGCCGCCGCGCAGGATGCCGCCGAGCTGGCGTGGCGCGTCGCACGAGGCGAGGGGAAGCTGTTCCGCGTCGGTCTCTACCTCACCGTCTACGCCACCGACCGCGTGCAGTTGGCAGAGGAGATCTCGGCGGTGCGCGCGATCGCCGAGTCGATGCTGCTGCGCTGCGAGGTCGCGACCTGGCGCGCGTTGCAGGGCTGGACCAGCTGCCTGCCGCTGGGTGTCGACCAGCTCGGCGCGAAGCGGACCTTCGACACGGCGGCGCTCGCCGCCTGCTTCCCTTTCGCCTCGCCCGATCTTCCCGCCGCCGATTCCGGATCGCCGTCGGCCGTGGGATCGGTGCTGCTCGGCTTGAACACCTCGGCGTCCGGGCTGGTGCTGTGGGACCGCTTCGCGCAGGACAACCACAACTCGGTCACGCTGGCCCGCTCCGGGGCCGGGAAGTCCTATCTCGCCAAGCTCGAAGCCCTGCGACTGCTCTACCGCGGCGTGCAGATCTTCGTGATCGACCCGGAGGACGAATACATCCGCCTCGCACAGGCAGTGGGCGGAACCACCATCCGGCTGGGCACCGAGGGCGTTCGGATCAACCCCCTCGACCTCACCCAGGAGGACGAGAGCAGCCCCGATCGGCTCACCCGCCGAGCTCTGTTCCTGCACAGCTTCCTGGCCGTCCTACTCGGTGGCGCCATCGACAGCGCCGGCAAAGCTCTCCTGGACACAGCCATCCTCACCGCCTACCGCGAAGCCGGAATCACCTCCGATCCGCGTACCCACACCCGACCGGCTCCTCTGCTGGCCGATCTCGCCAATGCACTCTCCGAGGCCGCCGATCCCGCCGCACACCGCCTGGCGGACCGGCTCGCACCCTTCACCACGGGCAGCCACCGCCAGCTCTTCGACGGGCCGACAACGCACCTGACGAACAGCTACCTGACGGTCTACTCGCTGCGCGACGTGCCCGATGAGCTGAAAGCCACCGCCACCATGCTCACACTCGACGCCGCCTGGCGCGCCGTCACCAATCCGCGCGAGCGTCGACCCCGACTGGTCATCGTCGACGAGGCGTGGCTGCTGATGCGCGAGGAGCAGGGTGCCCGCTTCCTGAACCGCATGGCCAAGGGCTCCCGCAAGTACTGGGCCGGGCTGTCCGTGATCACCCAGGACACCGCCGACCTCCTCGCCACCGACCTGGGCAAGGCAGTCGTCGCAAACGCCGCCACCCAGATCCTGCTACGCCAGGCGCCGCAGGCCATCGACGCGGTGACCGACGCCTTCCGCCTGTCCGCCGGCGAGGCCGCATACCTCCTCTCCGCACCACAGGGCCAGGCCCTGCTGTGCGCCGGGCCCGGACAGCGGGCCGCGTTCAGCAGCGTCGCCTCCCCTGCCGAGCACCAACTGGTCACCACCAACCCGGGCGAGACCGGTGCGGCGGTCGAGGAGGCACGGTGAGCGCCGCACCGTTCATCCTCGACCCCGGCGAGCGGTGGGGCCAGCTCGGGGCCCTCCTCGTGCGGGACTGGCCGCCCCTCGGCGCTGTGCTCATCGCGGCCGCGACGCTGCGGTGGAGCATGCGCTGGTGGGTTCACCGCTCCCGGCAACGCCGTCTCACCGCCGACGGCACCACTTTGGTAATCCTCGCCCCGCCCACCGTCGAGCCGCGAGCGGCCGAGGTCCTGTGGGGGCACCTCATCGGCCTGCTGAAGCCCTGGTGGCAACGCCTGGCCGGCGGCCAGCCGCACATCGCGTTCGAGTACCGCTTCACCTCCAACGGTCTGACCATCCGCCTCTGGACGCCCGGCGTGATCCCGGCCTCCCTGCTGCGGCGGGCGGTGGAGTCGGCCTGGCCCGGCGCCCACACCACACTCGAACGCCCGGAAGCCCGGATCGAACTCGGCAAGGAACAACCCTTCGTCACCGGCGGCACGTTGCGCTTGGCGCGGCCCGAGATCCTCCCGCTGAGGACCGAGCACGGCGCCGATCCGCTACGCGCCCTGCTCGGCGCGGGGCTCAGTCTGGGAGCCGGTGAGGAGGTCACGGTCAGCGTGCTCGTCCGCCCGGCCACCGGTGCCCGCGTCCGCCGGGCCAAGTACCGGCTCCGCACCATGGGTGACGGGAGTGGCGGGCCCGCGAGAACCGGCCGGCTCTTCGACCTCCTCACCCATCAGCCCTCTCGCGCCACGCTGACCAGCCGGGATCCCGAGCAGAACGCCGAGCTTCGCGCCGCCCTCCTCAAGGCCGCCGGACCACAGTGGGAGACCGTCACCCGCTACTGCGTCACGGTTCCTACCTTGGGAAGTGACGAGTCGGCGCTCTCGGCAGCCCGAGTGCGCGGCCGGAGCCGGGCACACGCCGTCGCCTCCGCTTTCGCCGTGTACTCCGGGCGGAACTGGTACGCCCGCCACCGGCTGCGGCATCCCGCAGAAAGCCTCACCACACGTCACTTTCCCCACCGGGGTGACCTCTTGTCCGTCCCCGAGCTCGCGGCGCTCGCGCACCTGCCCACCGACCCCGCCGCCCCAGGTGTCCAGCGCGCCGGTGCCCGCTCCGTCCCTCCCGCTCCCGCCATCGCGCGCCCCGGACCGTCCGCCAAACCCCTCGGAACCGCCGACAGCGGCCCCACCCGGCCCGTCGGCCTCGCAGTGAGCGACGCCCGCCACCACCTGCACATCGTCGGAGCCACCGGATCCGGCAAGTCCACCCTGATGGCGACCATGATCCTCGACGACGCCCGAGCCGGACGCGGCGCCGTCGTGATCGACCCCAAAGGCGACCTCATCAACGAACTCCTCACTCGCCTGCCGGAGTCCGCACTCGGACGGACCGTCCTCATCGACCCGGACGACCACGCCCTGCCACCGCGCCTCAACGTGCTCGAAGGTCCCGAGCCGGACATCGTGGTCGACAACCTGGCTGGGATCTTCCGCCGGATCTTCGCCGCGTTCTGGGGACCGCGCACCGACGACGTCATGCGCGCCGCCTGCCTGACCCTTATGACCTCTACCACCACGCGGGACACGGTCACACTCGCAGACCTCCCGACCCTGCTCACCGACCACCTGTACCGCCGCCGGATCACCCGCGGTGTCAACGACAAGGTGCTGCGCGGCTTCTGGAGTTGGTACGAGCAGCTCTCCGAACCCGCCCGAGCCGCCGTCACCGCGCCGCTGATGAACAAGCTCCGCGCGTTCCTGCTCCGCCCGTTCGTCCAGCACACCATCGCCGGCGGGCCCTCAACCGTCGACCTCGGAGCGGTCCTCGACGGCGGCCTCGCGCTCGTGCGCCTCCCCAAAGGCGTGCTCGGCGAGGACACCGCCCGCCTCCTCGGCTCCTTCGTCGTCGCCAAGACCTGGCAGGCCGCAGCCCAACGTGCCGGCCGGCGCGAAAGCACACGGCGGGACGCCGCGATGTACCTGGACGAGGCCCACAACTTCCTCACCCTCCCCTACCCGCTGGAGGACATCCTCGCCGAAGCCCGCGGCTACCGGCTCGGGCTCGTCCTCGCCCACCAGAACCTCGCCCAGCTCCCGCGCGACCTGCGCGAAGGCATCTCCGCCAACGCCCGCTCCAAGATCGTCTTCAATGCCTCCCCCGACGACGCCCGCGACCTCGAACGCCACATGCACCCCACCCTCACCGCCCACGACCTCGCGCACCTCGGCGCCTACCAAGCCGCCACCCGCCTGGTCACCCACTCCGCCGATGCCCCCGCCTTCACCCTCCGTACGACGCCGCTGCCCACCCCCGTCCCCGGACGCGCCGGCGAAGTACGCCGCTCATCCCGCGCCACCTACGGCCCCTCCACCGGAAAGTGAGCCCCCATGCGCCTCACCACGACTGCCCAGCCCCGCATCCGCGCAGCCTCCACCACTCCGCGTCGCCAACCGCCGCTGCACAGCCTCGCCTCCCGACTGACCGAGCGCGACCTGTGGCTGCTGGAGATGCTGCTCGAACACCGCGTCCTGACGTCCACTCACATCGCCGACCTCGCCTACACCTCCCGCCGCTCGGCCAACCGCCGCCTGGCCGCCCTCGCCGAACTCGACCTCCTCACTTCTTTCCGCCCCCAGCTCCCGGTCGGTTCCGCGCCTACCCACTTCATCCTCGGCCGCGCCGGCGCGAACCTGCTCGCCGCCCGGCTCGCCACCACCCCCGCCATCCTCGGCTGGCACCCCGACACCGCCACCCGGATCGCCTTCTCGCCCACCCTCACCCACGACCTCGGCGTCGCCACCTTCTTCACCACCCTCGCCCACGACTCCACCCCCGCCGCGTACTTGAGCACCTGGTGGTCCGAGCTGCGGTGCCGTGACCAGTGGGGTGACCTCGCCCAGCCGGACGCCTACGCCACCGCGACCACCCAGGCCGGGAGCATCGCGTTCTTCCTCGAACACGACACCGGCACCGAGTCGCTGACCCGGCTGTCCGCCAAGCTCGACGACTACGCTGAACTCGCCCTCGCCACCCGCAGTCGCCCGCTCGTCCTCTTCAGCCTCCACAGTCAGCGCCGCGAAGTGAACCTCCACCAGCGCCTGGCCGCCCACCGGGCCCTCGACCACCTGGCCGTCGCCACTCACACCCGCGACCAGCCACTTTCCCCCGCTGAAGCCGTCTGGCTGCCGCTCGGTATCGGCGGGCGACGGCAGTCGCTTGCCGACCTCCCCGACGGCTGGACCGCTGACCGGCGCCCCGTGACGGCCCCGCCCACAACGGGTGTCATGCGAGCCGTCGTTCCAGCGCCGAACCCGCTCGCCCCCGGTCACCCCGCCCGCTCGCACGTCTGAGCGGGGCTGGTGGAGTCCGCGGCGGCACGATCCGGCGCCGCGGCCGGGGTGGGTTGCCTCGCCGCCGCTCTGCTCTTCATCGCGGCGGCCACCGCCGTAGTGTCGACCATCAGTGGCGGCCTCTTCGACTTCTTCTCCGGACCCGGCGAACCCAGCTCCGTCGCCCGATCGGACATCCCACCCCGGATGCTGGCGCTGTATCAGCAGGCGGCTCCCACCTGCCCTGGCCTGCCGTGGACGGTGCTCGCCGCCATCGGCGAGATCGAGACCCACCACGGCCTCGACACCAACCAGGTTTCCAGCGCCGGAGCCGTTGGCCCCATGCAGTTTCTCCCCGACACCTTCCAGCAGTACGCGCTACCCGTCCCGCCCGGCGGCGCCAACCCGCCCACCCCCTGGGACCCGACCGACGCCGTCTACGCCGCCGCCCGCCTCCTGTGCGACAACGGAGCCCGCGACGGCCACGACCTGCACGCCGCGATCTACGCCTACAACCACGCCGACTGGTACGTCGCCCAGGTCCTCGCCCAGGCCCGCCAGTACGCCCTCGACGCCGATCGGCAGACCGCCCCGGTCCCAGCACCCAACCAGGCCACCGCAACCGCCATCGCCTTCGCCCGCTCCAAGGAAGGCACCCCCTACGAGTGGGGCGGCACCGGCGACCCCGGCCACGGCTACGACTGCTCCGGACTCACCCAAGCCGCCTACGCCGCAGCCGGCATCCCGCTCCCCCGTGTCGCCCAGGACCAGTACGACGCCACCCCCAAGGTCCCCGACACCGCCCCGCTCCTTCCCGGCGACCTCGTCTTCTACGGCACCTCCACCAACGACATCACCCACGTCGGCCTCTACGTCGGCGCCGGACAGATGATCGACGCCGCCCACACCGGCACCACCGTCCGCACCGAGCCATACCGCCACCACGACCACTACCTCGGCGCCACCCGACCAGCCCCCTGAGCAGCGCACACCGAGGTGCGCACCCAGCCACCAGGTGAACACCGCCAACTGGGTGGGTACGCGCGCACCCACAGCCGAGGCGCGCACACCCACCGAACCGAACACCACCAGGAGCAGCACGACCGTGAGCGACACGCACCCGATCTCGCCTCCGACGCCTGCCGAGATCCGCCGCACCGGGCTCGTGCTCACCGCCGGCACCTGGATCCTCATCATCGCCGTATGCACCTTTTCTGCCATGACGGGCACTCAGTTCATCGGTGCGCACTCCCCCTGGCACTGGTCCGGCTGGATCCTCGCCACTAGCATCGACGTCGCCTTCGTCATGTCCCTCCAAGCCGACGCGACCCTAGCGCGCTACGGCGTCAGCAGCGGGCGCTGGCCTGCCGCTTTCCGCTTGCTGACCGGTACCTTCTCCGTCTTCGTGAACATCGGAGACGCCGCTCTCCAGCACGATCCAGTCGGCGTCGTCGTCCACTTGATCGCCCCCGCCCTCCTCCTCGTCCTCGGCGAAGCCGGCCCCGCCTGGCAACTCCAGCTGGTCGCCCTCCACCGCGGTGCCCACCCGGTGCGCGCAGCAGCCACCAGTCCGGACACCGGGGGTGCGCACCTGGTCCCCGAGGTGCGCACCCCCGAGACCGACCCGCCGGCCGACGCCGAGGAGGCGCGATCA
Source organism: Kitasatospora sp. NPDC024654 (assembly GCF_055559155.1). Classification (NCBI taxonomy): domain Bacteria; kingdom Bacillati; phylum Actinomycetota; class Actinomycetes; order Kitasatosporales; family Streptomycetaceae; genus Kitasatospora; species Kitasatospora sp. NPDC024654. The sequence goes on along the minus strand of NZ_JBVHLF010000043.1, from coordinate 9,018 downwards.
CGGATCCTCCAAGGCCGACTCAACGGCCTGAGCCAACGCGAAACGGCCCGCTGGGCCCACCGCAGCCCCACCTTCGTCCGCAAGCTCTGGAGCACCTTGGACGACGACCTCGGCGACCCGTCTTGAACACGGAGGTGCGCACAGGAGCGGCATCCGGGCTGGCCACGGAGGCCGATCTTGCCGGGCTGACCGACCAGGTTGTTGACGACCTTGGACAATGCCCTCATGGACGATGCCTTCACGCTCCTTCGGCGAGCGACCGATCTGCTCCCCGAGGGAGCCCGCGCCGAAAACGGCGTGACGGTCGACGACGTCCGCGACTACCAACGGCACCAGGAGTGGGGGCTCGTCCTGGACCTCCTGATGGAGATCGCGGACGAGCGCCCTGTCCCGTTGCCGTTCTGGTCACTACTGGCGGACGCCGCCCGCCAGATGATGCTGGACCACAGCGCCCACTGGTGCGAGTGGCGGGCCGGGGAGACCCAGCACGGCACTTTCCGGGCTAGGTTGAGTCTGCTGAGCACGCAGGAGGGCGGACGCCGGACCGCATTCTCCGGGCAGGGGCAACTCCGGCCGCTCTGGGACATCGGCAATCCAGAACCCGACGGCGGGCAGGCCGTGAACGTTGCACGGCTGTGGGTGGAGGATGCGCTTGAGCTGGCGCCGGGAGAGGTCGGTACGGTCCGCCTGGCTCCGCTTTGCCCCGAACAGTGGCGCCATGTCAAGCCTGGAGACGTGATCACCATGCACGAGGGCAGGCCGATTGTCGGCACGGCCACGATCATCGAGGTAGTACCGCCTGCCGCTACCGGGCCCGAGGGGAAACTGTAGGCCCCAGCCGCAGGGAGTCCCGAGGTGCTCGGAGAACTGCGTGCTCGTTCACGCCGACGTGGCCAGCGAACGCGCTCAAGTGTCTGTTCGACGTGCTCACCTTTCGTGCGACGATCCTGGCATGGTCAACCTCGATGTCCCCTCTCCATGGCGCCGTGCGGGTAAAGGCGGTCTGCGTGGAGCGCCACCGGGCCGGCGAGGTTCCTCGATCGCCGCTCTCGGGGCCTTGCTGGATCGCTCGCTGGTGCAGATCGCTGACGCCTCCTCGGATGCCCGCCGCTTCGACCGGGAGACCATCAGCGTGGTGGCGGACGTGTGGGACAACAACACCTTCCCGCTGTTCGGGGCGGCGACGGCCGGCACGCGAAGCGGGCGCGAACGTCGTGCGCTCGCGGCGTTGGAGTGGATGGCCAGCCTCGGGGAGGAGAGACGCGCCTGGATGCTGGAGCAGGCCTCCGCAGCCGGACACTCCTTGGACGAGCTACTCGCGCCCGTGAAGCCGTACGTGCCAGGTCGTGACTATCTGGGACGGGTGATGGCGCCGGTGATGGCGGTGACGCCGCAGAACGCGGAGAGTCTGGCCGCCGACTACGACCTGTCGTCGGCCGAGGTCCGCCATCTGCGGGTGGAGCGGGCCGGCGGCCGTCTCGTCGGCTATCTCGAACTGGCTGTCGCCCGTTGCTATCCCGTGGACGACGGCGCCTCTCCCGAGGCCGCGACGCTGGGCATACGGCTGCGCGACATTACCGCGGTCCGCTTCGATTCCCACGACGCCCGGGGCGCCACGCTTGGAACAGAGGCGGGTGGGGTGTCGATCGGCATCGGAGCCCGCGGCACACTCCGCGCGGTGACAGCTGACCTCCGCCCGGACGACCGCTGCTGGTACCTGTCCGCCGCCGGACACCGGGCCGACGCGACCACACCACCCCGCGACAGCCAACCCGCCTGGCCCGACTCCCCGCGGGAGGGACGCTTGGGCGCCAACGCCATGGCCGCCGCGACCCTCCTCCACCGCGCCATGCTGCACATCCGGATGGTCCGCTCCGCCGGCGGCGCTCAGCGCGTCCCGGTGCACGATTTCCACCGGGCCTTCGCCGGAGCGGGCGAGGCGATCTTCACCGCCGGCGCGCACCGCCTGCCCTACCGCCGTGAAGCCGCCTTCCGCCGCCTGATCGAGCGCTGGGCCCGGCGCGGCGGCCCAGCCCTCGCCGACTGGTTCACCTCAGTGCTGCAACAGACGGCCCAGCAACCAGATTTCCTCGCCGACCTCCGTGACCAGGACCGAGCACGCTCGGCCGCCGACGCACCGCAGCAGCCCGCCCCAGAAACCACAGCGATCCCCGGTCCACCGGAGGCCGAGCTCCGACTGGCCACCTATGCTGCGGCACACACGCGCTACGGCATACCCCACGACGCCTCCGCCCTCGTGCACCTGGCCGTGCCGCCCGCCCCCGGAACTACCGAAGACACCCCGTGGCGCCTGCGCGCCGTGAAAGGCACCAACCCCGCCCACTTCCGATTGCGAACCGAGGCATTCCAGAACACCAGCCGTCCCCCGGTCACAGTTGACGACAATGCGGCCCGCCACTTCGTCCTGCACGACGGGGCCCTCGACATCACGAGCGGGGAAGACTGGAACCACGATCCGTCGTAAGCACGTTGGTCTACACAAGGCTGAGCGCGTTGCCTCGAGGGCGGTCACACGCGTGGCTATCGGCCGAGTGGATCAGGCCTACCTCCAGAGGTCATCCCCGTCACGTCCGCTCGGATCCATGGTGAGGAGTTCCTCGTGCAGGCCCGAGAGGCATCGTCCGCTCGATGAGCCGTCTTCGCCGGCCTCCATGACCACCCAGCCGACGCCCACATCCGAGACGTTCACGTCACCGCCGGCGTCAAGCTCATCGAGCGTTGCGAACACCGATTCATAGGCCACAGCTCGGGCCAGGAGAACCAGGTCAGCCCGGTCCGCTCCAGCGGCGAGGAGCCGCCGAGCAGCCGGAAGTTGATCGAGCGCGCCCGGGTCGGCCCAACCGTCAATCGGACTGCGCCACAGTCCTCGGAGCAGCAGGAAGCGGGCGAGATGCGGCAGGTCCTCGCTGATCTCGGACCTCGCCCAGTCCGCACCATCAGCCGCCCCGAGAGTCTCGAACTGGGCGCGTAGCGACAGCGCGACGGCCTGTCGCGGCGCATCCAGGCTGCCCAGCCATGCTTGCCATGCCGTCTGAGGATCACTCACCGGACCAGCATGCACCACGGTCGCCGCGACCGTTCTCTCAACCGGTCTCGCTCAGCAGCGTCTCACGCACCCCAGGACACCAAGGCAGCAGACGATCACCAGCACGCTGGGCCCTCAGCCAGTGCCGGACACGGCACTCACCCAGTCTCCGGTTGTGCAACACCAGTTGAGTAATGCCGAGCCGAGCGGTTGGGGGACCGCCCCTGGGGGTGACCCAAGGGGCGGTGCCGGTGCATGCCGATCACTCCGTGCTCGGCGCCTCCGAGGTTCCGCTCGGAGCTGCCTGGAAGCGGCGGGGCTTGTCGTTGGTCATGACGGCCTCGCCCCGGCTGACCATGGTGTCCAGGGCGTTGGCGATGGCTCCGGAGGACCGGCCCAAGGCCTGGGAGACCTTGGTGGGCGTCCAGTCCTGCTCCGGGTTGGCCCGCAGGTGCTCCAGAACCAGCTGGTGGAGTTGACCCGGCGCCAGGCGGGATCCCCCGGTGGTGGGGGTGACGGGGCGCTTGCGGGGGCGTGGGGCCATGTGGGTGCCGCAGGTCGTGCAGACGCAGATGTGCTCGCCGGGGGCTCCGTCGCTGTCCGGGGTTCGGCGCATCTCATCCTGGGCGGCGTCCGGTTGCCCGGTGCTGGTTGTCGGGGCGGCCGGTCCGCTTTCGCCCGCGTCGGACTCCGGCGTACCAGGCGAAGCGTGCTCCTCCTGCGGGCTGGCGTCCACAGTCAGCGGGTCACCCGTCAACTCCGCGTCGTCAGCGCCCTCTCCGGCGTCCGACGCGGCCACGGTGTCGGCGTTGAACGGGGTCTCGGTGTCTGCGTGCGGCGGCGTTTGGGACGTCTCGACGTCGCCATCGCCGGAGCCGTCCGGGCTCCCCTCGCCCTGCGGCAACTCCGCTTCCTCGTTCGCTGCTGTGGAGGAGACACCCCGTCCGTTCTCGCCGGTGCCATCCCGCAGCTCCCGTTCCGCGTGGCCGTCCCGGTCCTGGTCGTACTGCTCCGCTGGCGTGTCCGCATTCGGCTCCGAGCAGTCACCGCTCTCGGTGGCTGCTTCCGGCCCGTCCGGCGCGGTCGCGGTCGCCGGTTCACCCGCTGCCGTGCTCACGGCTGCGTCCTGCGAGGTGTTCTGCTCCTCGGCATTGCTGCCGTGCGGTCGCTCCGGTGCGCTGCCGGTGTCCGCGCTCCCGTGCGTGAAGGTGGCGGGGTACCAGAGGTCGGGGAGCTTGCGGGTGCGGTCGTTGCCGCCGGGGGTGCGGTGGGCCAGGCCGCGCTGTTCGAGGCTGACGAGGGCCTTGCGGGCGGCGGAGGGGCTGACCTCGGCGGCCACGGCCAGGGCGGCGGCGGTGACGGACTGCTGGCCGCAGAGTTCGGTGTAGACGGCGGCGGTCGCGCCGGTCAGCGCGGTGACCGGCTGCGTGGCGGTCGGGGTGGTGTTGGTGGTCATGGTCTGGGACATGGAGGGCCTCCTCGGGCCTGTTGGCTGTGCGTGGTTGGGGTGTCCGGGGGCCGCCCGGTGAGGGCGGCCCCGGACAGGGGCGGTCAGCGGCGGCCGCAGCCGGCGTGACCGCAGCCGCCGCAGGACCCGCCCGTCGAGCAGACGCACGGGCAGGTGCCGGTACGGCCGCGCTGACGGGGCACGAACCGGACACGGCTCACCTGCGCCACAGGCGCCGCCGTTCGCGTGGCGGTGGGGCGCGCGGCCGTGAGGATCAGGTCGGCGAGTTCGGTGCGGGTGGCGGCCCTGGTGGCGTGGGCGAGGGCGGTGTCCAGTCCGGGGGCGAGGGCGCCGGTGGCGGGCAGGGCGAGGGTGAGCGCGAGACGCAGGATCAGTTCGCGCTCGAGAAGGAGGCCGTAACCGTTGGGCAGGTCGCGGGCGGCCTCGTGGGCGGCGGTGGCCAGGGCGTGGGCGAGGGTGCGCGTGCGGGCGCTGCGCAGGTGGGTGGCGGCGTGGCGGGCGGCGGCGTGGAAGGTGGTGGTGAGCTGGGCGGTGGTGATGGTGGGCGCGCTCGGCGGCGTGGGCGGGGACGGGATGGGGCCGGGGGTGGCGGGCAGGTGGGCGGTGGCGGCGAGGAGGGCGGTGCGGCGGATGGGGCGGGGCCAGGCGCGGTCGCGATTGGCGAGCGCTTCGGCGATGTTGGGGGTCAGGAGTCCGGGCGGGTCCAGGCGGGCGGCGTGGGCGAGGCGGTAGGTGGCCTCGCGGTGGACGAGGTCGGTGTGGCCGGGCTGGCGGATGCCGTGAGGCGCGGTCCGGTTGATCTCGGTGCGGGCTTCGGTGAGGCGGTCGTCGTTCGCCAGGGCGGCGGCGGTCGCGGCGGCGAGCAGGGCCGCGGCGGCGGTGCGCAGGGTGTTCAGGTCGGCGGGCGGGCGCTCGTGAGCGGGCATGGGGGGCGTCCCTCCGTTGGGGCGTGAGATACGTGTCGGGTGGCCGGGGCGTGGTTCGCCCCGGCCGGCGCCGTACGGCGGACATTGCAGATCAGCCGGACGGGTTGTTAGGCAGTGCTTCGGTGATGTGGCCGCTGAGCGGTTGTTCAGGCGGCGCCGGGGATGTCGTCGTAGGGGTCGTGGTGCAGCTCGACCCAGGCCTCGGCCGGGAGGTGGCCGATCTGGCCGCCGTCGCCGATCCAGACCGCGCCGCGCGGCTCGGTGTGGGGGTTCGGGTCCGTGCTGGTGGCGGGGATGGTGGGCGTGGCGGTGACGGCGCCGACGTAGTGCTCGAAGGGCCACTCCGGGGACAGGGCCAGGCGGACGGGGGTGCGGGGGTCGATGCCGGTGAGGCTGCCGAGGAGGTCGCCGACGGTGAGGTGACGCTGGGACACGGTCGGGTGTCCTTTCTGCCGCTGCGCGCGGCGGGAGGTGTTGTGACGTCAGTTGCGGTTCGGACCGGTGATGTTGAGCTGCTTGTAGGAGCGGATCAGCAGGCGCAGGTGGTGGGTCTGGGTGCGGCTGACGGCGGTGAGGATGTCGAGGATGGCCCCGGCGGCGGCGAGAGTGGGCTGGTCGATGCTCGCGGTGAGCGGGCCGCCGGTGGCGAGGACGTCGAGGTCGAGCTGGACGGCGGAGATCCTGGCCCGGGTCTCCTTGAGGGTCTGGTCGAGGTCGTCCGCGGTGAGGCAGATCAGCGCGATCAGCTCGGACAGGGCCTCGCCCCGGTCGGTGCCGGGGTGGGGCGGGGCGGCGAGGTGGGCGCTCACGAGGGCGGCGGCCATCTCCTGGTCGGGCGTGGGCAGCGGGGCGGGCGTGGGGGTCGGGCTGGTCATGTTCGCGTCTCCGTTCGGGGTTTGGGGGTGTGTGCCTGCGGTCGGGCGGTTGGGCATGCTGAGTTGGTTCAGGGGGCGGCCGGGCAGGGGGTGCGGTGGCCGGGGTCGTCGGCGAAGGCGTCGGCCAGGTGCGCGGGCAGCGGGCTGTCGGCCGGGATGTCGACCGGCCGGTGGGCGTCGGCGAGGTCGGCCACGGTGCGGACCTCGCGGACGGGGACCTCACCACCGCAGGCCGGGCAGGGGCGCAGGAGGTGCAGGGTGTCGTCGTGGAAGCGGGGGTCGAGGATGCTGAATCGGTAGACGGCGCCCGGGTCAGCGGGGTCGGCGGCGCTCAGGATGAGCGCGGTGTTGAGTTCGGTGGTGCGCTGGTCGTCGGTCTCGGTGGTGATGGCGGTCGGGGCCAGGGCGAGGAGGGTGGCGATCCGCAGGCGGGCGCGGGCGCGCGCGGTGGCGTGCTTGCGATGTTCGGGGGCGGTGGTCCGGGCGGTGTGCAGGTGGGCGGCGGCCTCGCGGGCGCGGGCGGCGATCGTGGTCACGGGGTCTCGCTTTCGGGGTGGGGCGGCCGGACCAGCGATGGCCCGGCCGCCGTGCGGGTAGTGGAGTGGGGTCAGCTGCGCAGGGTGGCGGGCAGCGGGGTGTCGGGGTTGGTGGTCCAGGGCAGGAGGTGGCTCGCCCAGTCGGCCTGGGTGCACTTCCTCCAGTCGGTGCGGATGACCTGCAGGCCCTCGGGGCGCAGGAGGTAGATCCACTCGTGCCACAGCGGGTCAACGTCGTCCTGGGTCAGCAGGTCCGGCCCGTCGTCCCAGCCGCCGTGGCAGTAGCACTGGTTGGCGTCGGGGTCGGTGTCGTGGGGCCGGGTGGTGAAGGCGGTGCCCAGGCGGCTCCATCCGCCCGGGTGCTCGTCCAGGTAGTAGCGGGCGGCGGCCCCGGCGTCGCCGGCGAAGTGGCCCTGGATCGCGGTGAGCAAGATCGGGACCCGCTGGCGGGGGTGGCCGTGGCTGTGGACGTAGCGTCCGGCGTAGCCCTCGGGAGTGGGGCGGGCGATGATCGAACGGATGCTCATGACATGGCCTCCGGTTGCGCGCAGGGGTCGGTGAGGTGGCATGCTGGGCGGTGGTGCCGCCCCCGATACGCGCGGGGACGGCACCACCTGGCGTGGCGTCAGGTGCGGGTGACCAGGTCCCGGCAGGCGCGGGGGATGTGGTGGTCCTCGCGGGTCAGCGGGGCGGGGTCCGCCAGGGCTCGGCAGAACGCGGCGATCAGGCCGGTCGGGGTACCGCTGCTGAAGACCGCATCCCACAGCGGCCGGCGGTACGGGGCGTGGGAGCCCCAGATCGTCCAGCGGGGCTCACCCTGGAGGATCTCGCTCTCCGCGCTACCGCGCGCATTGACTCGCACCTCCACCCCGGCCCGGCCGTCCGGCGCGGTCCACCGCTCCACCTGCTGGCCCCGCCCGGTGTTCACATCCATGTCCCACCCGGCCTCCCGAAGGACCGTCAGGACCTTCTCGATGCCGTCGCGCCGCCCGTCGTCCGGGTGGGCGAAGGTGGCGTCGTCGGGGGTGTAGCCCTCGGCCCAGTAGGCGGCAAAGGCACCCATGAACTCGTAGGGCATCTCGTCGGAGAAGGCGGCGATCCAGGTGCGCGGGCCGTGGTGGTGCGGGCGCGCCCAAGCCTTCCACAGCCCCACCGGCTCCGGGTTGTCCTCCGGCAGGAAGCCCAGGTAGGCGCGCCCGCACGGGCTGGTGACGTGACAGTTGGCGAGCTCATCGCTCCACCGGCGCCACCTGGCACCCTCGATCAGTGGGGCCATGGCCTCCTCCACCTCGAAGCCGGCCCCGGCAAGGTAGCGGGGGCTGACGTGCACCTCCCACTCCTCGCGCCCGGCGGTGGGAGTCGGCTCCGGGATCACCGGGGCGGGAGCCGGGGTGAGGTCGAGGCGACTGATCGGCGGGGGCGCGAACGTCGCGGGGGTGACGAGCGTGTCGGTCATGTCGATGTCCTTCCTTCGGTTGTGCAGGACCGCAGTTGGCGCGGGCTGGTCAGGGTGGAATCAGCGCTTGCCGGCCCAGGCGGCGGGCAGGTGTCCGCCGCGGGTGAGCCAGCCGTCGAGGGCCTCGATGCCCTCCAGGGCCTCAATGGCCAGGCCGGACCAGTCGTGCTCCGGGTTGGCGCCGATCTCGTCGATGCGGGCGGCGAGCTGACGCAGGGCGCGCAGCACGATGTTCGGGTCCATTTCCGACTTCTCCTTTCCCTCTCTGCAGGCGGGCACAATTCACCCGGCATGCGATTTCGTGGAAGCTTGGCGGATTTTCCGCCCCCGGTTTTCCCGGGCACATTTAAAAGGTAGCTCGACCCCATGGCAATGTGAAGTCGTTGCCACGGCTCGGAAATGCTGGAATTTCGGGGGTTTCACGACGCCTTATGTCGTCAAATTCCGGGGGATCGACGCATTCGCTCGTCGTATCGGAATGGCACGACCGATTCGCAGGACATGCCTCGCCGCAGCGGCCCGTACGTCACCCGATCGGGTGATATCGAGGCCTCACGCCGCCGGCGGTTCCGCCGACCCCGGGCGGGCCGACCCCGGGCGGGCCGACCCCGGGCGGGCCGACCCCGGGCGGGCCGACCCCGGGCGGGCCGACCCCGGGCGGGCCGACCCCGGGCGGGCCGACCCCGGGCGGGCCGACCCCGGGCGGGCCGA